>UROJ01000082.1 GCA_900549335.1 uncultured Collinsella sp. | reverse complement strand
TGCCATAGATGCCCTCCAGTATTATTTGTGCAGCAAACACTTTGATGGTCTAAAGTGCAAGGTATAACTGTAAGGGCGTTACATAAAAAACGCCGCCCCAGGAGGGCGGCGCAACAAGTTGTTTACAATTGCGGGCGCGGCTTTTTGCGCAAAAAATCAAAGTGAGTCTCGCTCAAGATAATCGACAGGAAGATAAGCACGAAGCCGGCGAGCAGGCGCGAGGTGAGCGCCTCCCCCATCAGCAGCACCGAAAACAACACGCCCGAAGGCGACTCCATCGAAAGAAGCAGTGAGCCCGTCGAGGCGGGGACATGCGCCAAACCGACGTTTTGGACGAGCAGCGCCACGCATGTGCAGCCCACCGAGAGGAAAACAGCCACACCGATAAACTCCGGCGTCCATGCAGAGAGGGGCGCCTGAGTCTCGAATAGCAGCGACGTGATTAAACTCAAAACGCCATTGCCCACAAACATCCAAAACGTGATGACGTTGATGTCCATCTTGCGACCGTACTTGGCAGTCACCGCCATCTGGATGGCGAAGAAGATCGCGCCGCCCAAGGTAATAACATCGCCGGCATTGAACTCGACGCTATCGAGCGCTACCAGGCCAATACCCGCCAGGCACAACAACGCTGCACCCAGGTTATACCGGGTAAGCTTTTCACCGCTCAGGACATAGCTTGCAAACGGCACAAGGATGCAATACGTGCCGGTCAAAAAAGCGCTCTTGCCCGCCGTGGTCTGTGCCAGGCCGATCGTCTGCAAACCGTAGGCACCCCACATGAGCGCACCCATGCCAAGCCCGACGATCAGGTTGCGGGCATTGAAATGAGCGATGATGCGCTTATGGAAAATTGCAAACATAACCAGTGATGCCGGGAGAAAGCGAACATAGACCAGCTCGAACACCGGAATGGTGTCGAGTGCGTCCTTCATAGTGGTAAAGGAGTAGCCCCAGATAATCGCCACCGAAAGCAGTAGAACTTTCCAGAACAACGGCGAGCGTGCGCCGGCACCCCGGGGAATACCACCCGCGCCCAAATCCTCACGGGCTACAGGGCTATCGGGCATGTTTTCGATTTCGTTGGCAGCGTATTGGGCCATGGAACATCCTCGCACTCAATCTGGGCGTGGTGTCCGCACGCGTATGGCTGCGTGCCGCCTCATGGTCAAATAAAAACGGGACGCGCCGGACCCCCGGCACGCCCCGCTACTGTAGCAACAACCAAGCAACCCACGCAATTCACTACGCTAAAGCGTCGGTACAGAAAACCTCGATGTTCCGGCAACGTCAGCGAAAACGCCCCTAAGCGAGCAAGGTGACGTGAAATAGTTTTGTTCCGCCGTTCTGCCGAACGGCGGACCGGCCGACGCTGCGCGAGCCGCATTCACGCCAATCTGACGTTCAATTTCAAGGGCGCGACCAGAAGGTCAGCGCCCTTTCATTTCACGTCACCTTGGCGCAAATGCGGCTCGCTCGCTGGCATTAGTGCTGCATCAGCGTTAACGTTGCCGCACTAAATTAGCTTTGTTGATTCCAGCTTTTCGATAATCCAGTCGTTGGCTTTGATGACCGGGCGGCGGAAGACGACGCCCAGTGCCAGCGACGGAATCAGATAGCTCGCCAGAATGCCAAGTTCAACCCAGTACTCCATATGGTAGGCGCCAGCCATGGCGGCATGCATGGCGTTGATGCCGTGGGTGAACGGCAGGAACGGATAGATCGCCTGGAACACAGGGCCGGTCATCTCGATGGGGAACGTACCGCCCGAACCGCCGACCTGCATAACCAACAGCACGACGGCGAGCGCCTTACCGATATCACCAAACGACACGGTGAGCGTGTAGACGATATTGGAGAACACGAGACTCGCGACCCAGCCGGCAAGTACAAACTGCAGCGGGTTGTCGCATTGGATGCCAAAGAACAGGATGTCGCCCGCGCACACGAGTGTCGCCTGCAGCAGGGCCAGACCTCCAAAGAACAGGTAGCGGCCCAGGTAGATCTCGTGCAGGCGCACGGGGATCAGCTCGTTGATGAGTTCGTCGTCAACCGAGACCTTCATCATGGCTGCCAGCACGATCGAGCCCACCCACAGCGACAGGATCGTATAGAACGGCGCCATGGCCGAACCGTAATTGCGGATTGGATAGACCGGCTTACGATCGAGCGCGACGGGACCGGAAAGCGACACGGCCAAACCCTCGGGGTCGTTGCCGATCATCGTCTTGATCGTCGCCAGGTCACCCGACATCAGGGCGCCGTCGAGCTCGTCCTTGAACGCGCTGATCTTGTCCGATGCCTCACCCAGCTGATCGGAAGCCTTGTTGACCAGCGTCGCAGCCTTGGAGAGGCCCTTTGCGAGCGAGCCAGAGGCGTCGGTCAGACCGCTCACGGCGCTATCCAAGTCACCCGAGATACCGTTCAGGGAATCCAGAACGCCCGAAATGGTCTTCTTGAGCTCCTTGGCCTTAACCGAGAACGTGGAATCGTAGTCGGACTTGGCTCCCGAGATACCCGCCTTGGCATCGGCGATGGCCTGGTCGACCTCGGCACGCGAGTTGTTGACCTCCGCCATGCCGTCCGAAAGGGACTTTGCGGTCGCCGTCAGGTCCTTCGCATTGTTGCGGTACTCCACGGCAATTCTGCCCAGCGACGTCGCAGCGGACTCGAGACCGTCTTTGAGCTTGTCATCACTCACCTGGTCGGCAAGGTTACGGAGCTGATCGGTCATCGCATCGATATCGTCAGCACGCGTATTGAGCGCCGCTGCGGCTTCGTTGAGCTGAGACACCGTAAGGTCAACATGCTGATTCGCGGCATCGAATGCCTTCGCAAGCTCGGCGGACACGTTGTCGAACGAGCCCGCGCTTCCGTCAATCGCCGCGTCAACGGCATCGTTGGCGGCCTTGAGCGCTTCCTTGGAATCATTGATGCCACTCTTGGCGTGCTCCATCAGCTGCTTCGTCGACTCATCAACGGTGCCCGTCTGCTTGAGCATGCCGCCCGCCGATGTCAGTGAATCGGACGTGGAGCTCAAAATGCCCGCGAGCGACGTCGCACTCGTCTGAACGTCCTGCAGGTCCTCGACCGAATCGCCCAGCGTCGAGGACAGATTGGCGATAAAGTTGCTCACCTGGTCGGTACTCATATAGTCGAGCAGGCTGGACACGGTCTTAAGGCCGATGGTCGTGATGGTCTTGGTAAAGGTCTCGTTGACCTGACTCTGGACGGCGCTCGAACCCTTTTCAGTCACGATCTGTGCGATGGCGTTGGCCTTCTGGTTCTCATAGAACTCGATATCGGCGTGCTTCACCTCGGTCGAGAAAAGCGTCATCATGTCGGCGCTAAACGTTTTAGGGATAACGACGGCAGCGTAGTACGCGCCCGACTTAACGCCCTCAATCGCCTTATCGCGGTCGTTGAGGACGACCCAGTCGAAGTTCTCGTTGCCGCGCAGGGTGGCGGTTACGTTTTCGCCCACGTTGACCTCGACGGGAATCAGATCGCTCTCGTAACCCTCATCGGTGTTGACCACTGCAATCTTAAGGTTGCCGGTATTGCCGTAGGGATCCCAGCTTCCGGCGATGTTAAACCATGCATAGAGACATGGCACGATGATCAGGCCCATCACGACGACCATGCCGATCACGGAGCGAGACACGTTTTGGACATCGCGCTTAAACAGGTGCAGGATGTTTTTCATTTATGCCTCACCTCCTTTAGAGTGCTTGCCAAGCGGGGTGGTGTCCCCGTCGTTTCCGTTTACGTTGTCAGCGCCGTCGGCATCTTGAGCCTTACGATGCGCACCGATATGCGGCAGACGGCTCGTAGGCTGTTCGCCTCCCTTGGCGCCACGCTCGCTGGCGTTGAGACCAAACATGCGACGGGCGGCAGGGATGGCAGCCGTGTGCTCGCGCATCTCGCGGCGAAGGTCCTCGTCCGAAAGCGCCGAGATACGCATCTGGGTATTGAGGCTCGCACGGATGTATTCGATGTTGATGAGCCAGCCGCAGATGGCGATAACCGAAATGATCCAGATAACGAGCAGGATGATCTTGCCGTTATTGTCGATATCGAGCACCGTCGAAAGCACAAAGAGCAGAACCTGCACGCCTACCACGGCGGCAAAACCGCCCTTGATGTAGTACGGGTAGCGATGCTCAAACGCCACGGCATGATCGAGCAGCTCGCGACGGTACGAATCCGAATCGAGCATGACGCGCATGGCCGTGCGCAGCGAATAGCGCTGGCGCGGCAGGTCGTTGGACTCGCAGATCATGAGGCCCGTCGTGGAAAGCTGCTTGTCAAAGAGCAGGTTGAGGTTGAGCAGCAGCGGACGCAGCTGCAAGCCAATAAAGAGTGCGATGGCAAGGAACACGCCCAGGATGCACAGGTTGAACAGGTAGTTGAACGAATACATGCCACCGACGGTCTCGCGCAGCAGGTTGATGCCATAGGTGAAGGGCAGCAGCGGATGCAGCCATTGGAAGAAGCCGGGCATCATCTCGATGGGATACATGCCCGACGAGCCGGGGATCTGCACAATGACGAGGATGACGCCAATGGCTTTACCGATATGCTTAAACGTGGTGGACAGCGCATAGATGATGTTGACGTAGGTGAACGAAATAGCGATGCCGCCCAGTACAAAGAGCAGCGGATTGACGCACTGAACGCCAATGACCAGGTCGCCCACCGTAACGATAATGGCCTGGAACGCGCCCAGGATCACCAGCAGCAGCCAGCGGCCAAAGTAGCCCTGACGCGCCGTAAAGCTACCGATGCCCTCGCGGTCGACCTCGAGTTTATAGATAGCGATGAGCACATAGCCGCCTACCCACAGCGCCAGATTGGTGTAGAAGGGCGCGATGCCCGAGCCAAAGCTCTTGACCGGATAGATTGACTTGGACGTCAGCTCAACCGGAGATGCCATGAAATCTGCCACGTCATTGACGTCGACGTCCATGAGGTCGGCTAACTCGCCCATAGACTCAGAGGTCTGCAGCGCCGCAATGTCATTGGCGGCGGTCGCGAGCTTGTCCTGAACCTTGGCAAGGGAGGCGTCGGTTTGGGACAGCGTGGTCTTTGCCTGCTTGAGCGTGGCATCGAGCTGCGCCAGCGTGCCGCGCGCGCTCGCTATCGTGGGGGTCATACCCGACACAATGCCGGTCAAATCGCCCGAAACGGCGGCAAAGGAGTCAAGCGCGCTCGAAGCCTTCGGAAGTGCGTTCTGACCCAGATCGGTCTGAGCCTGACCGAGGTTAGCCGTACCGGTCTGAATTGCCGCGTTGAGTGCGTTGCTCGCGTTCGAGATTGCCGTAGCGTCGTTTGCCATGGCGCTCGACTGTGCAGAAAGGCCATCCTTGATGCTCTGCAGCTTCTGGTTTTGCTCGCGAAGCGAATCGATGGTCGATACAATGCGCGCGTCAATTTCCTCGGAACCTGTCGACGTGTCATTAACGAGAATCTCCAAGTGCCCGATAACGGCCTTATTGTGATCGATCGTCGCTTGGAGAGACTCGAGCGAGTTGTCGATGCGGGTGGTCGTAGATGTGACCGTACCCGTTAGCTTGCCAATCGCAGCGTTCGCGGAGGCTGACGTCTTGGTGAGTGCAAGGCTACCTTCCGAGAGTGCCTTGGAGAGCGAGGTGATAGAGTTGCCCGCCGTGGCGCGAGCCTCGCCCAGCAGGTCGTTGCCCTGGGAGATTGCCTGCGTCAGCGACGGTGCCTGACCTTGCAAGCCGGCAAGCGCCGCATCAGCCGAGGCGATAGCGCCACTCGTCTTATAGATGGCGGCATTCATATCGCCAATCGAATCGCGCACCTCACCCAAGGTGTCGGATGCCTCGGACACCGAACTTGTCAGCGAGTCCTGAGTCTGGGTTGCCTTGTCCTTTAAATCGACACCGGCATCCTTGGCGATACTGGCAACAGTCTCGCCCACCGTGGAAACAAACTCCGAGTTGATCTGCTCCTCGATGGTGTTGGCACCGGTATCGGTGACCTTGGGCGCAATGGCGCTCTTTTTCTCGTTGACGTAATAGGTGAGCTTCGGCTGATGGTAGTTGCCGTCGAGCATCGAGACCAGATTGTCGGAGAAGTTCTTGGGGATTACGATCGCCGCGTAGTATTCCCCGCTCTCGACGCCCTCTTTGGCATCGGCGGCCGAATCGACGAAGGTCCAGCCCAGCTGATCGTTTTCCTTGAGCTGGTCGACCACCTTATCGCCCGCATTGAGCTCGCCCACTAGGTCGTTCTGGGTGCCCTGATCGTTGTTGGCGATGGCGATTTTAATGCCCTGGGTATTTCCGTACGGATCCCAGTTAGCAACGATGTTGTACCAGGCATACAGCGAGGGAATGACGCACACGCCCAGGGTAACCACCAGGGCGACGGGGTTCATAAGCAGTCGCTTAATGTCGCGCTTAAATATCGCAAAGGAGACCTTTGCGTTGGATAGTTTGCTGCCGAGACTCACGCTTGGACCATCCATCCTGTCGTTGAATCGAATCGTACTATCAAAAACCATTGTACGTAGGCGCTTTAGCGTCTCGAAGCACAATGGTATTGAGTTTTGCGGGTAGCAATATACTACGAAGATTAGTTAACGTACAGTTGTACAGTATCTTTAATTTCAGCAGGTCACAAAACCACAACCCGCACAAATTAGCAATCCGAATAGTCATCGGGGACGTTCTTGAATGACTAGTCGTTTAAGAGCGTCCCCGATGACTACTTTGAACCACGGAAGCGTCGCAGGTTGAGCATAAGTCAGCGAAAACGCCCCTAAGCGAGCAAGGTGACGTGAAAG
>UROJ01000081.1 GCA_900549335.1 uncultured Collinsella sp. | reverse complement strand
GGGTCCCTTCTGGAGCACCTTCTCCATCTCAAGCGAAAGCGGGCCCTCGGTGGTGATGCAAGCGGGGGCATCGGTCAGGCGCGCGGAGACGGCAACTTTCTCGACCTTGTCACCGAGCGCCTCCTTCATAGCGCTAAAGAGGTCCTCGTTCTCCTTGGTGGCGTCCTCGGCCTCCTTCTTCTCGTCCTCGGTCGCCAGGTCAAGATCACCGGTCGCAACGTTCTTGAGCTCCAGATGACGATCCTCGACCTCGGGCTCGGCACCGTCGGCCACGGCCTTTTCGGCAGCCTCGCGGGCAGCATCGTCCTCGTAGATCTTGGGCATATCGGCGGCAACGTATTCACGCATAGCCTGGAACGTGAACTCATCCACATCCTGCGTCAGCAGCAGCACGTCATAGCCGCGCTCGAGCACGCCCTTCACCACGGGCATCTTGGCCAAGCGCTCACGCGAGTCGCCGGCGGCGTAGTAGATGGCCTTCTGATCCTCGGGCATGCCCTTGGCATACTCGGCCAGGGTAATCATCTTCTGCTCCTTGGCAGACCAGAACAGTAGCAGGTCGGCGAGCTCATCGGCCTTCATGCCATAGCTCGAGTAGATGCCATACTTAAGGCCGCGGCCAAAGTTCTCAAAGAACTTCTCGTAGGCCTCGCGGTCGTTGTCGCGCATATCCTCAAGATCGGCGGTAATCTTCTTTTCCACGCGCTTGGCGATGGCCTTGAGCTGACGGTTCTGCTGCAGCGTCTCGCGCGAGATGTTGAGCGACACGTCGGCGGAATCCACGACGCCGCGGACAAAGTTATAGTAGTCGGGCAGCAGGTCGTCGCACTTCTCCATAATCAGCACGTTGGAGCTGTAGAGCGCCAGGCCCTTCTCGTAATCCTTGCTGTACAGATCGAACGGCGCGCGACCCGGTACAAACAGCAGGGCGTCATACTCGAGCGTGCCCTCGGCATGAAAGCTGATGGTGCGCGCAGGATCATCAAAGTCGTGGAACGTGGTCTTGTAGAACTCGTCGTAGTCCTTCTGCTCGACATCGGAGCTGCGCTTCTTCCAGATCGGTGTCATGGAATTGACGGTCTCGAGCTCCTGGTAGTCCTCGTACTCGGGCTTGTAATCGTCGCCGGCGTCCTCGGGCTTGGGTTTCTGGCGGCTCTTGGACACCATCATCTGAATCGGGTAGCGCACATAGTTGCTGTACTGCTGAATCAGGCTCTTGAGACCCCACTCGGTCAGGAAGCGATCGTAGGTCTCGGCCTCGCCGTCGGCATCGAGCTTCTCGTTCTCGCGCAGCGTCAGGATGACATCGGTACCGTGCTCGGCGCGCTCGCCGTCTTCAATGGTGTAGCCCTCAAGACCATCAGACTCCCACACGTGAGCGGTGTCCTCGCCATAGGCGCGGCTGACAACCTTTACGTGGCTGGCAACCATAAAAGCAGAGTAGAAGCCCACGCCAAACTGGCCGATGATGTCGACATCCGAACCCTGCTGCTCGGCGTTCTCGGTCTTAAACTCCTCGGAGCCGGAATGGGCGATGGTGCCCAGATTGCGCTCGAGCTCCTCGGCGGTCATGCCGATGCCGTTATCCGAAATCGTAATGGTGCGGGCGTCTTTATCAAAGGAGACGCGAATAGCCAGGTCGCCCTGGTCGAGCTTGACGCTCGGGTCCTGCAGGCTCTTAAAGTTGAGCTTGTCGACGGCGTCGCTCGCGTTAGAGATAAGCTCGCGCAGGAAGATTTCCTTATTGGTGTAGATGGAGTTGATCATGAGGTCGAGCAGTTTTTTGCTCTCGGTCTTAAATTGACGCATGTGCAGTCCTTTCGCGCTACCCCCGTCCGCAAAAACGGCCCGGTTGCCCGAGCCGCATCGCAGACCTGCTATGTTCAGACTTAGATTTTATAACCCATTAGCGCGCATATATACATACGGAATCGAAAAACTGTATGTCAGAGCGCTCCGATGCGCCAATTGCCAAGGAGTGTCCCCGACTGCCGGCAGAAAAGGAACGTCCCTATCTGCCATCTACGCGCTTGGCCATCCAAACATGGGGCTGGCCCTCGTCTTCGTAGTCCACCGGGGCAATCTGCGTGTAGCCCGCCTTGGCATAGAGCGGCAGCACGTATTCCTGCGCATGCAGCTTAATGAGCTTGGCGCCGGCATCACGCGCGCACGTATCACTGACCTCGACAATCTTGCTCGCCAGACCGCGACGGCGCATGCTCGGCAGCACGGCCACGCGCCCCATAATGTAGGTCTCCCCCGCCGCGACGCCTTCGTCCAAGTCGCACGCCGGCGACACCGGAGCCTCTGCGTCAGCCGCGCGCTCAAGCTCTTCGGGAAACACGCGCGAGCAACCGGCAAGCTCACCGTCTACATAGAGCGTCACATGGATGCAGTTCGGATCCTCGTCGATAGCGTCGAACTCATTCTCGTAGCCCTGCTCGTCCATAAAAACGACGCGGCGCACCAACGCCGCGTCATCAAAGCATCCCGTCTTAAGTTGGATATCCATGGCTGCCCTTTCATTCAATGCGAACGTTAGGGACAGATATTAGCGAAAATGAGCTCCGCGCACGCTAAACTTCGCACGAGCCTTCGCCAAGCAGTCGTAATGACCCACGTTATGGGCATCGCTCGCGATGAAGCTGTACAGGTTCTGATCGAACAGACGCTGTGCCGGCTTTTTCTCGCGACCAAAGCGACCGCCGGCAATAAAGTCCGCCGAAGCCTGCAGCTTGCAGCCCATATCGACCAGGCGCTCCGCCACGCTTACATCCTTTTGAACCGCACGATAGCGCTCAGGATGAGCGATGATCACCTGGTAGCCACGGCACTGCAAATCGTAAATCGTGTTCTCGTACTCTCTAAACGCATACGCATCGGCATGCGTCGAAAGCTCGAGCAGGAACTCATTGGTCCCATCGAAATGCAAGTGCTCCGCGGCATCGATACCAAGCTCAACGAGCTTTCGATGGTTGACCTCGAAGCCCATCTGGAGCGGAAAACCGTCAGCGTTATCACGCAGCAGCTCAAAGGCATCCCACATCTTGTCGTAATCAAAATAGGGATCACGGCAGTGAGGAGTGCAAACAATTCTGGTTACACCAGCCCGCTTGGCAGCCTCGAGCATCGCCAAGCTCTCATCAAGATCGGCGGCGCCGTCGTCTACACCCGGCAAGATATGGCAATGAATGTCACGCATAGGTCGGCCTTAATCAACTAAACGTTTGCTCGGTTGGTAAAGATGCCCTTTTTGGAAGCGCCCTGATCGCCGGAGCCCTTCTTAACCTTCTTACCGTCCTTGGTGTAGTAAGAATAGTAGTACTCGCTGGTCTCGGTCTCACAGTAATTCATGACGGTACCGATGAGCTTGACCTTCTCGGACTTCTTAAGCTGGGCGATAGCGTTGAGCGCCTCTTCGCGCTTGGTAAAGTCCTCGCGCACCACGAACAGCGTGCCGTCGGTCAGGCTGGCAATCTCGGCAGCATCGATGAAGGTGCCGACCGGAGGAGCATCGAAGATGACGTACTGGAACTTGGCGGACAGTGCCTTTACCAGCTTGGCAAAGCGATGGGAGACGATGATGTCGGCAGGATTGGGAATGTGCGGCTCGGCATCGAGGAAGTAGAAGTTCTTCTGACCCGTCTCGACAATTGCCTGGTCAATGGAGATCTGCTCGGAAAGGACCGCATAGAGTCCGCCGCGCGAACGAACGCCGAGCATATCGGAAAGGGACCTGCGGCGCATATCGGCCTCGACCAGGAGCACGGACTTGCCGCTCGTGGCGATTGCCTGAGCAAGGTTAATGGAAACCGTAGACTTGCCCTCGTTGGGAATCGAGGAGGTAACGGTGATGGTGCGAATGGGGTCATCCACGCTCGCAAAGCGGATGTTGGCCAGAAGGGTCTTGGCGGCATTCTGTACAACGAGCTTATCGGTGTTCTTTGCCTTAGCCATGCCTATTTACCACCTTTCATAGCCGGAATTCGGCCAACAACGGGAATACCCAGGAGCTCTTCTGCCTCTTCGGCACCGCGGATGCGGGTATTGAGCATGTCTGCCAAAACGACATAGGCAACTGCGATAAAGATACCGGCGAGGAACGCGACGGCAATATACAGCGTGCGCTTGGGGCCGCTGGGGGCTTCGGGGGTCTTAGCCTCGTCGATAACGTTGATGCTCTGGGCAGCGCCGACGTTCTGAGCGACCGTACTCACCGAGCTGGCCATGGCCTTTGCGACCTTAGCCGTCTCCTTGGCATCGGTGCCGGTAACCGAAAGCGTAATGACACGCGTGGTGGTCTCGGAGGAAACAGACACCTTGTAGTCATCCAGATCGGTGAGGCCCAGTTCATTGGCTGCACCGCTCTTAACGCTATCGCTATCCAGCAGCGTGGCGATATCGTTGGAAAGCATCTGGCTCGCCGAGAGATCGTTGTAGCTCATCTGACCGCTATCGTCGGTCTTGGCGAGAATGTACATGCTCGTCGTCGCGGTGTAGGTGTTGTCCATCGCAACGAAGGACACGATGCCCATGGCGATCGCGCAGACCACCGGAAGGGTGATGACCAGCTTGAGGTGCTTCTTCAGCAGCTGGAACAGTTCGAGAAGGGTCATGCAGCTTGCCTTTCATTTCCCCAGTTCGGATTGACAAAACTGTCCGTATGTTATCGCATCTTTTTACCGAGACCAAACTCTATACATAAGAAACAGGCTCTCCTGTAAAAATGTCGGAAGCAATCGTAAAATTGCACAACAACGCCGCACCCGAAAGTCAAATGCGGCGTCTATATCAATATCTATGTTGTATCGCTATGCGAATGGCTCGTCCTGCTGTATGGGAAACGTCACCGTAATGGTGGTTCCCACGCCCAACTCGCTCGACAGATCAAGCGTGGCGTGATGATACAGGGCCGCATGCTTGACAATGGCAAGCCCCAGGCCGGTTCCGCCGCGTGCCTTGGACCTACTCTTGTCCACGCGATAGAACCGCTCAAATACCTTGCCCTGTTCTTCAGGCGCGATACCGATTCCCGTGTCGGCGACAGCGAGGAACGGATGGCCTTCGTCGTTGGTGCCGCACTGCAGCGTAACCGTACCTCCGGGCCGATTGTAGCGGATGGCGTTGCTTGCCAGATTATAGATGAGCTCGTCGACCAAGCGCGACACGCCTTCGATGACCACAGGCTTGGTCTCATGACTTATCGTCACATTCGCCTGACGGGCAACCTGTTCAAGACGCTGTTCAACCGCGTAGATCGCACGCGAGAGCTCAATAGGCTCCGTGGACCCAATGGGCACCGCCTCGCCCTCAGTTGCACGTTCGGCCTCGTCCAAGTTAGACAGCGTAAGGATGTCGTTGACAAGCGCTGCCAAGCGGCCCGCCTCACGATAGATGCGACCGCCAAAGTTGCGCAGGTCGTCCTCGCCCTCGACCATGCCATTTGCGATGAGCTCGGCATAGCCCGAAATCGCCGTAAGCGGCGTCTTGAGCTCATGGGTGATATTCGCCGTGAACTCGCGGCGCATACGGTCATTGTCCGCTAGCACCGCCATTTGGCGCTTGAGTTCCTGGCGCTGCGACTCGATACGCTCAAGCATGGGGACCATCTCGGCATAGGCGTGCTCATAGCTACGGCGTGGGTGATCCAAATCCACCTCTTGCAACGGCGCGATGATGGCACGGGACTCACGGCGCGCCATAAAAAACGAGAGTACCGCACCCGCTGCTGCGATAAGCAGCATCGGCGCCAGCATCGACAGCAAAATCGCCGCAACGCCAGGCTGGGCCTGCGCCAAGCGAACGACCTGGCCGTTATCAAGGGTGACGGCGCGATACAGCATAATCTCGTCGAGTGTAGAGCTTGCGCGCTCCGCGGAACCCGAACCACTCTCAAAGGCCTCGATGACCTCGGGGCGATCGCCATGGTTGGGCAGTGTGGAAGGCGACGCCTCGTTGTCGTAGGCAACAGATCCGTCCTTATTGATCAGCGTGATACGAAGATCCTCGCGATCGAGGCTTCGCAAGAACGGAATGGGCTCCTGCTGCTCGTCGAGGGCGGCAGCAATGAGCTCGGTTTCCTGCGCCAGATTGGCACTCGTGGCATCCGCCAAAGTGTTTTGCACAAAGAACGCACCCAGCACCGTAAACGCCACGATAACTGCCATGGCGCAGACAAAGATCGTCACAAAAACGCGGTGCGACAGCGTATGTTTTCCCTGGGGGGCGAAGACCACGGGTTACTCCTCCGATGCGGTGGCCGCGGTGTCGTCGCCTTCGGCACCATCACCGGCAGAAGGCTCGGCCAGGCGATAACCCACGCCGCGCACGGTCTCGATGGCGCTGGCATGCTCGCCCAGTTTTTGGCGAAGCGTCTGCACGTGCACGTCAACGGTGCGCGAACCGCCGTCGAAGTCCCAGCCCCACACGCTCTGCAGCAACGACTCGCGGGTAAAGACCACGCCGGGCTTGCGCATGAGGTACTCGAGCAGGTCGAACTCGCGCAGGGTGAGCTTAAGCGGCTCGCCGGCAACGGTCACCTCGCGATGGCTGGGCGAAAGCACGATGTCGCCCACGCTGAGCACATCGCTCGCCTGCTTGACCATGCCGCCGCGACGCAGCAGTGCGCGGCAGCGGCTCGCAAGCTCCATGAGCGAAAACGGCTTAGTCAGGTAATCGTCGGCACCGCCATCGAGCGCCATCACCTTGTCGAGCTCGGTGTCCTTGGCGGTAAGCATCATGATGGGCACCGTCGCCGTCAGGCGATCGGCACGCAGGCGACGCATAATCGCCAAGCCATCGGTGTCGGGCAGCATGATATCGAGCAGCACAGCATCGGGCA
>UROJ01000080.1 GCA_900549335.1 uncultured Collinsella sp. | reverse complement strand
CCGGCACGATGCGGCCCGGGTTAACGATGTCGGCGAGCTTTTGCAGGCGGCTATCGGGCACATCGACGATACCCACGTTGGGGTCGATCGTGGCAAACGGGTAGTTGGCGGCAAGGCCGGTCTTTTTGGTAAGCGCGGTGAACAGCGTCGACTTGCCCACGTTGGGCAGGCCCACGATACCGATGGAAAGGGACACGACAGCTCCTTTTGGTACAAGCATTTCAAACTGCATAAGTATAGCGCCGCCGCAGCATCTGGGCTAACCCGGACGCCACGGCGGCACGAATGAAGCAGAGATAGGGGTCGCTGACTAGTCCGCGAGCTTCTCCACCTGATCGAGCATCTTGTCGAGCTTAGCCTTTGCCTCGGCCTTGACCTTCTGGGCTTCTTCGTGGGCCTTAGCCTTCTGGGCGGCCTTTTCCTCGGCCTCGGGATCGACGACGACTAGGTTGGATGCATCATGTTCAACCAGCTTAAGCGCATGCTCGGGGCACACCTTAACGCAGGCACCGCAGCCCAAGCAATACGTGGACTCCAGCGCAAAGCGGCCGCTTCCCACCAAATCGCAGGCGAACGTAGGGCATACATTGACGCACTCGCCGCACGACGTGCACTTGTCAAAATCACACTCCGGCGTGCTCACCTGCATGTTCTGGGCAAGCTCGGGGTGGTTTTGCAGCGTCGAGAGCACCAGTTGCCGCCCGTGCGTGAGCGAACGGCGACGCTTGGTCGTCGTGGTACCGCACATGGTGTTGAGCGTACGCTCCAACTGAGTAATCTGATGGCGATGGGCTTTGAGCTTCTGCGTCACCGAGGCCAGTGCCGCCGTTGCCGGATTGAGCTTTGTCACGGTAAGGCCCGTGGTGCGGGCGATCTTTTCCATGTACTCCTTGCGCTCGT
This sequence comes from uncultured Collinsella sp., assembly GCA_900549335.1. Taxonomy (GTDB): domain Bacteria; phylum Actinomycetota; class Coriobacteriia; order Coriobacteriales; family Coriobacteriaceae; genus Collinsella. The sequence goes on along the minus strand of UROJ01000080.1, from coordinate 5,980 downwards.
ACTCGCGGCGTTTATGGCACTTGAGGCTCTTGGGGTCGACCTCCAGACCCATGCCCGTGCCCGCCCACTCCTCGGCGGTGGCAATGGCCTCGCCCAGGATGTCCTCGCCACCGGTGTTACGGCACTTATCGCACACGCCCAGCGGCAGGTACACGCTCACGTTGGGATAATCGGCCAGCACCGAGAACCAGGTCTCGGCCGTAATATCGCCCACACAGGCGACAACAACCTCGTTCTCGCGCGGCATGCGCTTAAGGGCACGCGTGCAGGTAACGTAGGCGGTCTCGTGGCTCGTAGCCGCCGAGACAATGTCGTCGTAGACGTTTTTGGGTGCAAGGCGCGGAGAGATGATCGCCTCCGTCGGGCAAGCAGCGGCGCACAGGCCGCACTTACGGCAGCTGTCGAGAATCTCGATAGCATCTTCCTCGATCTCGATGGCGTTCACCGGGCACGCGTCCATGCACGCGGTACAGCCGCTCTTCTCGTTCTTGCAAGCCAGGCACGGTAGGGTGTTACCGCGCGGGCGCTCCTTGTAGTCAGCAGGATTCCACTGCGGAGCCGACGGATCGAGTGCGTCGGTCACACCGCCAAGCGGGTCTTTAAAAAAATCCAAGCCCTTGCTGATTTCGATGATGTCATCAAACAGATCGTGTTCCTGCGCCATGCGCGGCCCCTCCCTGAGCAGTGCAAACAAGCAAGAGATAATGATACGCCATCGGCCCACGCCTCGGGCAAATTACATGCGGCGCATCTTTGCGTCAAATAGCCTACGGCCTATCGCCGCCTCGATTGCACAAGGTCAATCAAGTGCCAAGCTATGCCTCGCGCATGAGCTGCACGAGCTTTTGTTTGGTCACCTTGGCCTGCTCGTTGGCCATGTTACGCTCGTTCTTAAAAGTTGCGTCTGCAACACTCTGCAGGTCGGCATCGGAAATCTCGCCAAGGCCGAGCTCATCGAGCGTCGTCGGCAGGCCGACGCGCTGACAAAACTCGAGCACCTGATCAAGCTCGGGCGCACGCTCCAGGCGCAGCTGCACCACCAGGCCAAATGCCACGGCCTCACCATGCATGGCCTTGCACTCGGGCAGAATCGTCAGACCGTTGGCGATGGCATGCGCCAGCGCCAAACCGCCACTCTCAAAGCCAACGCCCGAAAGCAGGATATTGCACTCGATCAGGCGCTCAACCGCTGGCGATGTACGCCCCTTTTTGAGATCGCGCTTGGCAGCGACACCGCACTCCATGAGCGTGTCGTAGCAGGCACGAGCCGCAACCAAGGCCAAGTGTCCCGGCGCGCCACCGTGCTCGTTAGCGCCGTGCGCCGCGGCACACGAACGCGCCTCGAAGTACGTTGCCAGTGCATCGCCCATACCAGCGACCGTCATACGCAGTGGGGCCGCCGCGACCACGTTGGTATCGACTACGACCAGGTCTGGATTCTTCTCGAGCATCAGGTAGCGGTCGAACGACCCATCCTCGTGATACAGCACCGAAATCGCGCTGCACGGACCGTCCATCGAAGCCGCCGTGGGGCATACGCATAACGGCAACTCGGCATAAAACGCTACTGCCTTGGCGATATCGAGCATCTTGCCACCGCCAATACCCACCACCATGTCGCAATACTCAGCCTGGGCTTCCTTAGCCATATCGACAACGGCATCTTCCGTACACGGACCGTTGTAAATCTTAAAGAACGGCTCGCTTAGGTCTTCGTCCAGAAATCCATCGACGATCTGCCTGCACAGCCGATCCTCGGTCCCCTGGTCAAACAAGACATAGGCAGCGCAGCCCAACCATGACAAATACCTGCCCTGACGCGAGAGTTCGCCCGGCCCCTGAACATATCGGCCGGGACCGCCATAAACCATGGGAAGCGCCATACGAGAATCCGCCCTTCATCAAACAACGATTGGTACAAAGAAACTTGACCCCTTTGCACCATAGCAAAAAGGGGCAAAGCCATCTGCCGGCTTTGCCCCTTCCTTACCTTAGTTTACTCATCCATAAGGTAGTAGTGACCCAGTGCGTCGGCACCCAGAATGGCGTTTGCGACCATCTCGGGCGTCACCTCAAACGGCATGTTGCACATGGTGTCATCGGGCGCGCAGGCGGCCTCGGCAACAATCATGGCCTGCTCGCGCGTAAGCTCGGCAACGCCAAGCTCCTTCATCGTGACCGGCAGGCCCAGCTCAATGCAGAAGCCCAAGACTTCCTCGAGTTTCTCAGTCGGAGCATCCTCGAGCACCAGCTGGACGATGGTGCCAAAGGCGACCTTCTCGCCGTGATACATGCCGTGGCACTCGGGCAGCATCGTCAGGCCATTGTGGATGGCATGAGCAGCAGCAAGGCCCGAGCTCTCAAAGCCAATGCCCGAAAGCAGCGTATTGGCCTCGATGATATGCTCGACGGCAGGCGTGAGCGCACCCTTCTCCAGCGCGACCTTGGCCTTGACGCCATCGGCCATAAGCGTCTCGTAGCAGAGCTTGGCGAGCGCAAGGCCGGCCATTCCGCCCTTGCCGCCAGCGCAAGTGCCGCCGTCGGCATCGTGCGTCGCCTGGGCCTCAAAGTAGGTTGCGAGCGCATCGCCCATACCGGAAACCGTCAGGCGCACCGGGCTCGCCGCGATAACCGTCGTATCCATCAGGACAATGTTGGGGTTTGCCTTAAGGAAGAGATATTTATCGAACTGGCCGTCGTCGGTGTAGAGCACCGAAAGTGCCGAGCACGGTGCATCGGTCGAGGCGATGGTGGGGCAAATGATAACCGGGGACTCCAGGTAATAGGCGACGGCCTTCGCGGTGTCGAGGATCTTGCCGCCACCGACGCCGACAATGATGTCGCAACCGTTGTCGCGCGCGAGCGCAACCAGGCGATCGACCTCGCCCTTGGAGCACTCGCCGTTAAAGTCCTCAAACAGCAGCTCGGCCTTAGCCTCGGCAAAGCCGCCCTCGATCTTGGCGCCGACGCGCTTCTTGCCCGAAGGCGTCACGATGACGAGGGCCTTAGCGCCGAGCGGCTCGACATAGGAACCGAGCTTGGCCAGCTCGTCCGGGCCCTGGATGTACTTGCTGGGGCTATTGAAGATTGCAGCCATTTTTATCCCATTCTCTAATAAGTAAAAAGAAAGGGGCTCCGTACGGATACGTGCGGAGCCCCTCGTTACGATAACAAGAGTCGATTAGAAATCGATGTCGGTGTCGTAGTAGCAGGCCTTGAGGATCTTCTCGAAGTCGGCAGCCTTGGTCTCACGCGGGTTCTCGGGCGTGCAAGCGTCCTGCTCGGCGTTCGCGGCAATCTCGGGCAGCTTGGCGAGGAACTCCTCCTCGGAAACCATCTGCGGGTTCTCGGCGTCGACCTTCACGCCACCATTCGCGTAATCCTTGATGGACTGCGGAATGTTGAGCTGGTCGTTGAGGTCGCGGATCTTCTGGACGAGCGCAGCGATGAGCTCCTCGTTGGTCTCGCCGGGAAGGTGCAGGATCTCCTTGGCCACGTAAGCGTAACGCTCGGCAGCACGGGGATCCTTGGAGTTCCACTGGATGACCTTGCCCAGGTACATGGCGTTAGCGGCACCGTGGATGATGTGGCCGTTCTCGAAGGCAGCACCGGTCTTGTGAGCCATGGAGTGAACGATGCCGAGCAGGCCCGAGGAGAAGGCGATACCGGCGATGCACTGAGCCTCGTGCATGTGCTGACGGGCCTCATGGTCGCCAGCATAGGACTTGGGCAGCCACTCGACGATCTCGCGGATGCCGTGCAGAGCGTTGGCGTCGGTGAACATAGAGGCGCAGGTGGAAACGTAGGCCTCCATGCAGTGGGTCAGAGCATCCATGCCGGTGTGAGCGCACAGCTTGGCGGGCATGGTGTAGGTGAGCTCGGGGTCGACGATGGCGACATCAGGGGTGATGTTGAAGTCGGCCAGCGGGTACTTGATGCCCTTTTCGTAATCCGTGATGACGGAGAATGCGGTGACCTCGGTAGCAGTGCCGGAGGTAGAGGAAATGGCGCAGAAGTGAGCCTTCTGACGCAGCTCGGGGAAGCTGAACGGCTGGATAATGTTGTCGAAGGACTCCTCGGGATACTCGTAGAAGACCCACATGGCCTTAGCGGCATCGATGGGCGAACCGCCGCCGATAGCAACAATCCAGTCGGGCTCGAAGTCGCGCATAGCGGCTGCGCCCTTCATGACGGTCTCGATGGAGGGATCGGACTCGACGCCCTCGAACAGCTTGACCTCCATGCCGGCCTCTTTGAGGTCGGCCTCAACGTCCTGCAGGAACCCGCCGCGGCGCATAGAGCTGCCGCCAGAAACGATGATGGCCTTCTTACCCTTGAGGTTCTTCACCTCGTGGCGAGCGCCCTCACCAAAGTACAGATCGCGAGGATTGGTAAAACGTCCCATACTGTGCCTCCTAAACAAGCCCCTCTTAGACTTGCGTATATAACGGAGCACCCAATTGGCTCCGTTAGGACCGGTTTGCGCGTTGCCGGCGATGACAATGCGCGATGTCTAAACGTCTCAACGCTCAGACAAACACTATTTTACCGTTCTGGTTGGTCAGTTATTCACCTAAAGCCGCCAATGATGAAACGTTTTTTCTATCCCTGAAGACCCTTGTGCGGCATCCATACTCCCAAGCTGGGCAAACGTTTTATCAAGGTTGACTACATATCCCGGGCAGGACCGTGCCCCTCCAAAATATGCACCGTTCGCCGCCAAAAATCGACCGTTTGCGGCACCGTGATACCACTCGGTCGTCCAAGGTGCCGACATTTGTGCGACATCCGTCTTCGTGGTGCAAAGGTGCAAGTCCAAGTGCGGCACCCCCGGTGTGCCACATGCGGGTAAACTAGAACCTTATATAGAAACATTTGAACCCTAACCGCAGCAAAGGAGGCCCCATGGCATTCGATCCCATTCAAGAGGATTGCCATCGCCTCGTTCTTGAGGCCTTGCGCCGCGACAATATCCCGCTCACCGACGGTGCCGCCGTAGAGCGTCTGATGGAACAATTCACCCGCAACCCCGCACCGCTCATCGTGCACGACCGCGACCGCGCCGGGCACCTCATTGCCAAGGTGGTCGAGGCTGTCGACTACCGCATTCCCTTTATCCCTGACGATACCCAGGCAGAGCAAGAAGAGGCAGCTGCCGAGAACATGCTCCGCGAGGCAGCCGCGCTCGACCCGACCAACTGGGACGCTCAGCGCATGCTGACCGCCCTCACCGCCGGCTCCAACGAGGAATACGTGCAGTATCTGGTGTCCAAGTGCGACGAAGTGGAGCACGATCTGGCGCTCAAGACCGCCTCGGCGCAGGACCCCTACGAGCGTGAAGCCGCAGGCGACCTTATGCGCCGCCCCTACCTGCGCTGGCTTGCCGCCCTTGCATCGCGTGCCTTCATCAGCGGGCGCTATCGCATGTCGCTCGAGGCAGCAAACCGCAGCCTGGATTTTGCCCCCAACGACCCGGCCGGCGTCCGCCACACCGCGATGCTCGCCATGGCAAAGCTCGAATACCCCGCCGAGGAGCTCAAGCGATTTCGCTCCGCCCACTCCGAACCCTATCTCGCGAATACCCCGCTGCGCCGCCGCCCCAAAGATGCGGAGCGCGACTTGGACCCGTGGACGCTCATCGCACTGATGAGCGCAGCCTGGCGCGAGCTGGACTACGAGGGCGCCGAGCACTACCTGCGTATCCTTGCGCGCTCGTGTCCGCACGCGGCCGAGGCGCTCTACTTCCAAACCGAGTTTCCCGATGGCGTCTATGCCCGCGTCAACGTGGGTGCAGGCTCCACCGACGAGCTCGTCCTTGCACTGTCCGAGGCGACGCCGGTACTGCAGGAGGGCCTGGGCGCTCCCGACAACGCCAGCTTTGCCGCCTGGGTCGCCACCAACGACATCGTGCGTTCCCAGATCGACGAGCGCATCCTGCGCGCAGCCGAGCAGGGGCTTCCATTTAAGGGAGGGGACCTCT
>UROJ01000079.1 GCA_900549335.1 uncultured Collinsella sp. | reverse complement strand
AGAACGGGTCCCCCATCCCCAGATCGTTGACCACCAGCGCAGGCAGCACTACCACGGCAAACAGCAGCACGACGTACTTGATGTACGTGAGCGGCTTGAGCTTTTTCGTAGAGAACTTTTTGCCGGGAATCTTATGAAGCAGCTCCTGCAGCCAGCCAAACGGGCACAGAAAGCCGCATACAAAGCGTCCCAGCAGCACGCCGAGCAAAATGAGCGTACCGGTAACATAGTAAGAAAAGTTGAACTTGGATGAACCTACCACCGACTGGAACGACCCGATGGGACACGCACCCGATGCCGCGGGGCACGAATAGCAATTAAGCCCAGGTACGCAGACTGTTTTTCCCGCGCCCTGATAGATGCCGCCTTTGGCAAAGTTTGGCAGGTGAATGTTGGTGACGAGCGTCGCCGCCGCCTGAATGAATCCGCGAAATCGGGCCAAAACATGCGACGCAGTGTTTTCTCTTTTATCCAATTCCGATACACTCCAAGCACAGCCTAATCGCTTTGGCCAGCACGGCATCCGCCTCGCCACGCATAACGCCAAAGCACACCATGGCAATTCCGACGATCAACAAAGCGACCTGTACCACGGGTTTTACCGCTTTGAACAACCTGATCACTCCTTTCGTTACGCGACCATTGGACCATATCGACTATAAAATCCGTGTTAAGCGCGATTTGGAATGTGCAAGGAGACTGTTATGCGTATTTTGATCGTCGAAGACGAGCGAGCACTGTGCGATGCAATCGCGCGCAGCTTGCGAAACTTGGCGTACAGCGTCGACTGCTGTCACGATGGACAGGAGGCGCTCGACCTGCTGGGCGTCGAAGTCTTTGACCTCGTGGTGCTCGACCTCAATCTCCCCCGTATCGACGGCATGACCGTGCTCAGGGAACTTAGGAAAACTGACTACGAAACTAAGGTACTGATTCTGTCCGCACGTGGCGAAGTATCCGATAAAGTCGCCGGACTTGATGCCGGCGCCAACGATTACCTCACCAAGCCGTTTCATCTGGACGAACTTGCGGCAAGGATCCGCAGCCTTACCCTCAGGCGCTTCGCACAAAGCGACATAGTATTAACCTGCGGAAAGCTCAACTTTGACACCAAGGCGCGCATCGCTTCCGTGGACAGTGAGGCTCTATCTCTTACACGCAAGGAAACGGGAATCTTGGAATACCTGATGCTTAATCAGGGGCGACCGGTAAGCCAAGAGGAGCTTATAGAGCACGTTTGGGATAGCACCGTGAACAGCTTTAGCAACGCAACCCGCGTTCACATCTCGTCGCTCCGAAAAAAGTTGCGCGGCGCTTTGGGATACGACCCGATTCGCAATCGGATTGGAGAGGGCTACGTTATGGAGGATGGCGAATGAAAGGGCTTTCGCTGCAATGGCGCATAACGATCATGACGGCGCTGTTGACGTGTGCGGCATGCGTGCTGACGAACTGCCTGATCGGCTATACGGGCATGCGCTACATGGATGCTATCGGCAGCGACATCTCGGCCCTTAGCGCAGCCGGCGTAGATGCACCTCAGGCGTTTGACCCAACGAAGGGGAGCCTCGATGACGAGGTCACGATCGTCGTAAACGACGCACAGGAGTCTTTTGGCACGACAGCCTGGTACATCACGGCTGGAGTCACACTCCTTGGCGGCGCGCTGGCATACTTTGTGAGCGGCCGTGCACTCAAACCGCTCCGGGCTTTTGCGGCCCAGGTCGAGCGTGTGCAGCCTGACAACCTAAGCGAAATCAGGCTCAGTGAAGATGTGCCCATCGAGCTACAACGATGCAGCGCCTCTTTCAACGACATGATCGCCCGTCTTGGCGAAGGGTTCTCTGCACAGCGTCAGTTTACCGGCAACGCCGCACACGAGCTGCGCACCCCGCTCGCCCTTATGCAAGCACAGATTGAACTACTCATCTCCGAACACTCCGGTTTGCAACCCGAAACAGCCGAGCTGCTCGGCCTGCTACAAGAACAAACCGAGCGCATGTCTCGAATGGCCAAGGTATTGCTCGAGATGAGTGAGCTGCGCAGCGTTCCTTGCGAGGACGATGTGGAACTTGGTCCCTTGTCCGAGGAGGTCCTCACCGACCTTGCGCCACTTGCCGAAAATAAGGGCATAGCCCTCAATTGTGCTGGAGACGCTTTAGTAATCGGAAGCGACACGCTCCTCTATCGGCTGGTGTTTAACCTGACCGAAAACGCCATCCGTTACAGCCGCCCCGGCTCGACTGTCAACGTCTCCATCAGCGACAGCGACAGCGACAGCCACGTACTCCTGCGAGTCAAAGACGAGGGCCCGGGAATACCCAAGCAGTACAGAGAGAGCATCTTCCAGCCGTTCTTTCGTCTAGACAAATCCCGCAGCAGGGCATACGGCGGCGCAGGACTCGGACTAGCGCTCGCCTGGGAGATTGCAGCGCTTCACGGTGGCGCTGTAGAGGTCGAAGCAAGTTCCGAGAACGGGACCACCATGCTCGCAAGCCTTCCAAAACGATCCGCAGCGTTAACCGAGCAGTAAAACGAAAGGGGGTCCCGAGCAACAGGAGTACAATTGCTGTTATTGTTGCCAGCTGTTGGGAGATGGAAGATGGACTGCGATGGCTACCCGCGCATTCCCATGCCGTTGATGTGCACTGCCTTTGTGCCGGGCCAGATTGACGCTGCGGTTGCAGGCATTTCCGACCCCGATTCACGCACCATCGCCACAGCAGAAGCGCTGTACTTTCGCGGACAAGCCACGCTCGCCGCCGAGACAGCACGCCCCTATCTTGACGCCACCAATCCCGCACTGCGCTATTCTGCATGCTTTATCTGCGGATATGCCAGTCTGTCGCTCAACCGTATCGCCGATGCCCGCCGGTGTCTTGCGGGCATCCTCGATACGCCGACTGACGAGGAATCGCCCGCCGTCCACGCCACGCATATCCTGTTCGCCTCCGCCGCGAGCGTCCTGCTGCACTTGCCTTCCCCGTATTCCGCCGAAGAGTTTTATCCGCTTGCGGCGCATCTGCCCGAAGGCCTGCGCCTGTTCGCCAGCTACGTGATGGCGCACGCCCTGTACCTGCGCGGCGAATATGGCCGCAGTCTGGGCATGGCGGAAAACGCCCTGATCATGAAACAGGGAAGTTATCCCATCTCGGAGCTGTTCCTGCACTTGGCAGCTTCCATGGCATGCATGAGCCTCAAGGACATCGACGCCGCAAAAGCGCATTTTGGAGCCGCTTGGGACATTGCGCGCCCCGACGGCCTTATCGAGCTCATTGGCGAGCATCACGGCCTTTTACAGGGACTCATCGAGGCGTGCCTAAAAACGCAATACCCTGACGACTTCGCTCACATCATCGAGATCACGTATCGATTCAGCTACGGTTGGCGGCGCATCCACAACCCCGATTCGGGCGAGGACGTGGCCGACGATCTAACGACCACGGAGTTCACCATGGCCATGCTCGCCTGCCGTGGGTGGACCAACGCCGAAATCGCACGCCATATGGGAGTATCGCCGGGCACCGTCAAAAACCGCCTATCCGGCGTATACGCAAAGCTTGGCATCGGCACGCGCGCGGAGCTGGTCGCGCATATGTTGCGTTAGCGACCGGGCTGTCAAGCGCATCGAACGCGTTCCGGAACCCGGCGCTTCGCTCGATCAAATTGGACATTTTGACCCTTGAACGGCACTACCACCACGGGGCACCTTCTCGCAAAATTGGATTATTTCCTCCGATATTTGCGGGATGGGAGCCCAAAATGCTTGATCGCCGTTCGCTACTTGTTGCCGGAGCGTCCTCGCTGGCGAGCATTATGTTGCCGCGCGTGCCGGGAAGCGCAAACGCCTTCATATTGCCGTTCGCGCCCACCGAAGCCTATGCCGACGAAAAAGACCCCTTCAGGGTGCTCGTTCTCTCGCGCACCATGTTCGGTGTGGTCGTGGTCGACGTCGCCAACAAGAATACGCCCATCATGGGTGCCCAGGTCACGCTCGCGTCGCGTTATGCCGCGGGCAAGCAGCTCACCGCCACGACCGACGACGAGGGCACGGCCATCTTTGAGGTCGCTCCGCTTTCGGAAGGCTACGTGGACGAGGCGACGCTTCTCGACGCGTACGACTTTAACGGCGGCATCTCCATTAGCATGGTGGGCTACCGTGATGTCGAGATTCCCCTTGCGCGTATCCAGGGCGGCACCGCCATAACCGCGCCCACACGTCCGCTTTCCGACGGCAAGCCGTACTTCCGCCAGCTCACATTCGACGAATGGGACATCCAGTACGCTGAAGCCACGTTCATGGCATTGCCAAAGGACGACACGGCAAACGAACAGCCTGATACGCACGCCTTTACCGTGCAGGCACATCTGCCACAGGGTGGACAGGCAACGCTGCACATCAACAAGGTAATGCCCGCCACGGACAGCTCGCCCGAAACCGTCACGCAGATCGGCCAAGTCAAGGCCAGCGCATCGGACGCAGATAATCTGGCGACGTTCACGCTCGAAGACACGTTCCTCGATGCAGCGTCGAACCTTCTGGAAAAAGGATGCAAGTTGCGCTTTGTCCTCGACTACCAGGACAAGACCTATACACTCTCTTCCCCCATGGCCGTTGTCACTGCGCCGGCCGCAAAGGCAGAATCGGGCTCGACCACTATCGTCCCCACCACCATGGACCAAGAGATCACTCCGTTTGATTTCCCCGCGGCGTTTCCCGGCATCGGCGGCAATAAGTTCACGTGCTGGATGCCCTCGTTCCCCATTTTGTTCGATTTCTCGTTTGCCGGGTACGTACTATTTGGCGGAGGATACAAACCGGTCGGCTACATGAACGATTCGGGCAATCCGGATCCGGAGTACTGGAAGAAATCACCGCGCGAGTCGGGTGCCAAGCAGGCAAACCGCTACCTCGACGAAATGGAGGGGAAGTGGAATCAATATAAGAGTATGAGTGCCGGTTCGGGCACCGATCCAAGAAACACCAAACTCCTTCGCCACCATTGCACGCCGCTGTTCACGATGGATATCGCCACACAGCTGTACGGCTCGCTCGCCTACGATTGGGCGGGCAAAACCTGGGGTAACAACAACGACCCCGCATACGGCAATATTAAGGCCCTCTTCCAGGTAAGAACCGACCTCAATTGGACCGAGCAGTTCACCTTGGGACCGGTGCCGTTTTTCCTAAACGTCAACCCCTGGGTGCTGGCGAAGCTGGCGCTCGCCGTGGGTGCCCACACGCACGGCAGCGGCGCGGCGTTTTTCAAGAACATTTCGCTCGACTATTCCAACACGTCGGGCTCGTTCACCATCCAGATCGGGCTTGCCGTCACCTTTGGCGCCGGCGTTGCAGGCGTCGCCTCGTCTGCCGTGCGCGGCGCCGCATCCCTCACGCTGTTCATTGGGTATGAGAAGGCAGATGGACACCAGCTTCCGCGACTGCGCGTAGGTGCAGACGTCGATGTCGATGTGATACTCCAGTTCGTAATGTTCAAGTGGACCACCAAGGCTTGGTCGGGGTCGTGGCCCACACTCATCGATTCGTGGAATATGTCGGTGAACAATGGCGACCAGTATGTGCTCCAGCGCTCCGAGCTCGCATTGGGTGGAGATACGCCTTACACGCTGGATGCCTGCTTCGGCACGCCCGGCAACATCGAGGCGGGCGGCGTGCCGCAATTTATCGCATCGGCCACCATCGTCACCAACGCCGAGCTGCTCGCACGCGCCGAGGTTAAGGCCACTGCCGTAAACGCCGCGCCTGTCGTGCGCGATTGGGACCGGGCGGTCACGCGCATTGAGCTCGAGGCGGATTCAGAAAGCGACGACACGGGACAGATCGAGCATTTCGTCCATGCACTGGTAGAGAACGACGAAAATGCCGCACCGATGTATAAGTACACCTACATCGGTCAGGCGACGAACGCCGTTGCGGACCCCAACGCCAATTCTGCCGGCGTGTCGGAGGACGAGCGCGGCGGCATCAAGCCCTCGAGCGACAACGTGCTGTTTTCCGGCGTGCTCAGCGAAGCTCACATGAAGCTGGCAATGATTGCCGGCGTAGAATGTCTGTTCCGTATCGCCTCGGTGCGCTACGGCGACAATGGCCGCTCGCGCCTGGTGGTGCACACAAAGGCAAACGGCACGTGGTCCGCTCCCACGCCCGTGGACTTTCCCCTTGGGTTTGGTGAGGGCGACGTGGAGCGCGACGGTATATACGATTACGACTTCGACGTGGTGGAATATACGGACGGAAGAAGAAACCAGGACGCCTACGTGCTGCTGGTCTCGGGCGAGCGCCCCGCCGGCGACAACACCCTTTTCGATACGGCGAGCACATCCGGCATACTGTCCGTTGTGCGCCTGCGCATAAGCAACGACGGAGTTCGCGTGATATCGCACACGTCGTGGCGCAGCATCTCGCGCGGCCGCCTTCAGGAGGACGGCTACCATTGCCTGCAGTGCCCGCGCATCACGGTAGGCAAGACGCTGGTCGACGGACGCCTGTCGGGTGCCTACCTCCACCGCCGCGGAACCACCGCAGAAAAGGCGCTCGGCAGCGAGGCTGAAGTTGCGCTGGAGTGCTTTACCCTATGGTCGGATGATTTGGGCGACAGCCTGACGTTCCGCCAAGTTCTTCGCTTTCCGCAGGCACCGTCGAGTATCGAGCTGGGCGAGCCCGAGAATATCAACGGCAAAATGGTGGTGCCCGTTGCATACGAGACCGCAAACGGTTGTGGCTGCGCATCGTACGCCGTGATCGGCCAGTCCATCGCGGGTTGGGGCGTTATGTCGCCAGATACCACAGTACCCCACGCGGTGCCGTGGCCGCAGCACACGGGCTTTTTGGCAACCGTCAACGAGCAACTGCAGCATATTACTTGGACGCGAGGCGCATCGGCCTTTGCAACACAGCCCGTGGGCGCC
>UROJ01000078.1 GCA_900549335.1 uncultured Collinsella sp. | reverse complement strand
AGGAATTGACCTGCTCAAGAATTTGAGGGTTGTACATCAGCAGCGCCCTGTTGCCGTCCTTTACGCAGATGATGCGTTTGCGCACGCCGATCATGTTGGCGGCGAGGCCCACGCACTCGTGCTCATGCTCGTTGAGCGTATCCAGGAGGTCCTGCCCGGTCGCGGCATCGTCGGGTCCCGCGTCTTCGGAAGGCAGGCGCAAAAAGAACTCGGATTTCATGATGGGCTTAATCATGGCGGGCTCCTTAAGGTGGACACGTTTGGTTCAGGCCATGATACCGCGACATGTCGCATTAATGTGTGCACATAGATTCTGCAGCTAGATTGGATGGCGACACCATAAACTAATGGACGTTTTGCCGAGAGGCATGAATGTTTAAAGCGCAAAGAGTGCGCGACGGGCCCCGCGAATGGGGCGATGATGCCCGAAAGGGCCAAGAAGGAGTCTCATGTCTGAGAACGAAGAGATCATGAACGAGACCGAGAACGAGACCATGGCTGCCGAGGTCGAGGCAGTCGAGACCGTGGAGACCGAAGCTGCCGAGGTTGAGGCTGCTGACGAGGTTTCCGCCGAGGAGGAGGCCGAGGTTGTCGAGGCCGCCGTTGATTACGATGACGAAGAGCTGATGGACAAGATGCAGAAGGCCGCCCGCCTGCTGCGTAGCCGTCGCTTTGCTATTTCCAAGGAGGAGGAGGCCAAGGCCGAGCGCATGGCGAACATCGAGCGCGCCATCAAGCTTCTTGACCTCAAGCCCAAGATGGAGCAGAAGGAAATGTCCGACCTGCTGGGCATGCGCCTTCGTGAGCTCGATGGCCTGATGGCCGAGGCCGAGGCTGCCGATCTGGTCGGCCGCATCGACGACGCCGAGGGCGATATGCGCAAGATCGTTGTCTTCGCTGCCGAGGATGCCGCTGAGGGCCTGGTCGAGCTTGCCAATAAGAAGGAGAAGCTCCTGCCCGAGCTTTCTTACGAGGAGGCTACCGAGCTGATGGCCGCTCTCGATAAGGTTATCGCTCCGCTCGTCGCCATGGGCCTGGACGAGGACCGCGGTCCTCGCGGCGGCCGTGACGATCGCGGTGGCCGTGGCGGCGACCGTGGCGGTCGCGGCGGCTTTGGCGATCGCGGTGGCCGTGGCGGTGACCGCGGCGGTCGCGGTGGCGATCGCGGTGGCCGTGGCGGCTTTGGTGACCGTGGCGGGGACCGTGGCGGTCGCGGCGGCTTTGGCGGCAACCGTGGTGGCTATGGCGATCGCGGCGGCAACCGTGGCGGTTTCGGCGGCAACCGTGGTAACGACCGCGGCGGTCGCGGTGGCGATCGTGGCGGCCGCAACGGTGGCGGCTTCCGCGGCAACCGTTTCTAATTAGTTACGCGGTTTTACCAAACCGCGTAACCAGTTGACGCTGCAAACCCGCCAGAGCGGCAATCTGCCTTTCAACTTCGGCGGCATGACCAGAAGGTCAATGCCGCCTCGTTTCAAGGCACCTTGCTCGTTCTGGCGGGTTTTCGCTGTCGGTACCAAAACATCGGCGTTGCCGTTGGTGTAGTCGTTGGGAACGTTCTTAACCGACTGCATAGCATGAGAGTGGATAATCTCCCGGTTTGAGCCTGCATTCAAGCTCAAAGTGGGAGATTATCCACTCTCATTTGTTCTGTGTCCGAAAATCCACGCTCGTTTCTACTCTGCCTACATTTGGAGGAAGAGCTCGTGGAGGCGGGTATCCTCGTCGAGCTCGGGGTGGAAGGTGACGCCGAGCTGGTTGCCTTGGCGGGCGGCGACGATGCGACCGTCGACTTCGGCTAGGGCCTTGGCATTGCCGTGTACCTTGACGATGCGGGGCGCACGGATAAACGTTAACGGCACTTCACCGTCGATGCCGCTTACCTGCCCCTTGGTGCGAAAACTGCCGAGCTGTCTGCCGTAGGCATTACGCTCAACGAGCGCATCCATGGTTGCCAAACGCGGCGTGCCCTTATCGTCATGGGCGGCAAGATCGCGCGCCAACAGAATCAGACCGGCGCAGGTGCCCAGGACGGGCATGCCTTCAGCGATACGGGCACGAAGCTCCTCGAGTATGCCCAACTCATCAAGCAGCTTGCCCTGAACGGTGGACTCGCCGCCAGGGAGGACCAGGCGATCAAAGTCCTGCTTCAAATCGGCCGCCTGCCTCAACTCCACACAGCGTGCGCCAAGCTCGGATAGTCTTGCCTCGTGCTCGGCAAAAGCACCTTGGACCGCCAGCACGGCGACCGTTTGGCCTGCATAATCGCTCATGTGCGATCCTTTCTGCTGGACTAGCGTCCGCGCTCCTCCATGATGATCTCGATCTCGTCGGCGTTGATGCCCACCATAGCCTCGCCCAGGTCCTCCGAACGCTCGGCGATGAGCTTAGCATCGGTGAAGTTGGCCACGGCCTTAACGATGGCGGCAGCGCGCTTGGCGGGGTCGCCGCTCTTAAAGATGCCCGAGCCGACAAAAACGCCCTCGGCGCCCAACTGCATCATCAGTGCGGCATCGGCAGGGGTCGCCACACCGCCGGCAGCAAAGTTCACGACAGGAAGCTTGCCCGCGGTATGGACCTCGCGCACCAGCTCAACCGGAACCTGCAGCTGCTTGGCTGCCTCAAAGAGCTCGTCGTCGCGTAGGGCAACAACGTCGCGGATCTGCTTTTGGATCTTGCGCATGTGACGCACAGCCTGGACGACGTCGCCCGTGCCCGGCTCGCCCTTGGTGCGAATCATCGTGGCGCCCTCGGCAACACGGCGCAGCGCCTCGCCCAGATCGCGGGCGCCGCAGACAAACGGCACGTCAAACTGGGTCTTGTCGATGTGGTAGACATCGTCGGCAGGGGAGAGGACCTCGGACTCATCGATGTAATCGATCTCGATGGCCTGCAGGACCTGCGCCTCGACAATGTGACCGATGCGGCACTTGGCCATAACGGGGATGGAGACGGCCTCTTGGATGCCCTTGATCATCTTGGGGTCGCTCATGCGCGACACACCACCTGCGGCACGGATATCGGCCGGGATGCGCTCGAGTGCCATGACGGCGCAGGCGCCTGCTTCTTCGGCGATGCGTGCTTGCTCGGGCGTGGTGACGTCCATGATGACGCCGCCCTTGAGCATCTGCGCGAGCTCGCGATTGAGTTTGACGCGATCGGCCTTGCTGGTCTGTTCTGCCATGGTTGCTCCCTTGGTTGGCATGTGCATTGCTTGACGGAACATCCTATCGGGGAGCTGGGTATGGCGAAATACTCAGTTTTCGAGATAATAACAAGGTCAGAGTAATACCAGATTGAATGACCTAATAAGGTCAGGTGATAGGCTCGTGCTTGACTACAATTTGGAAAAACGCGGCGAAGCATCGCTCTATGAGTATGTTTACCAGCAAATTCGAGATGATATTGTAGCTGGACGCATTGCGGCGGGGGAACATCTGCCGTCTAAGCGCGCCTTTGCCAGTCATCTAGGAATTAGTGTCATTACCATCGAAAATGCATATAGCCAGTTGCTTGCCGAGGGTTATATTTGCTCAAAGCCGCGGCGCGGCTACTACGCGTGCGTACTTCCGGATGCACCGGTTTTGGCTTCGGCTGCGGAGGGCATCGACCGAGATGCCGCCTCCGTGGGCCCCAGCGCGCATGATTCCGACGGACAGACCGAGCAGTTCGAGGCTCTTTCTCCTTCCGCCTTGGAGGCGGCGCGGCTTTGGCAAAGCGCGCTACGGGCGACACTGACGTCCGAAGACGAACGTGAAATCTTTTCGCCCGCGCCGGCGCAGGGCACCGCTCGGCTGCGACGTGCGATTGCGCACCATCTACGCGGGACGAGGGGTATGAATGTCGACCCCAACAACATTGTTATCGGTGCGGGCGCCCAGCTGCTCGATACCATGTTGGTTCAGTTGCTTGGGGCCGACAAGGTGTATGCCGTTGAGGATCCGGGCTATCTGCGCCTGACGCGCATCTATCAGGCTATGGGTTGCGAAGTGCGTCATATCCCGTTGGACGGTGAGGGCGTGGACTTGAGCGCTCTGCAGAAAACCGGGACCGATGTCCTTCACCTGATGCCGTCCCATCAGTATCCGACCGGCCTTGTGACGAGCATTGCGCGTCGCTATGCCCTGCTGAGCTGGGCCGCCGAGCAGCTGGACCGGTATCTCATCGAAGATGACTTTGATTGTGAGTTTCGCCTTGCCGGCAAGCCGATTCCCGCGCTCGCGTCGATTGATGCCGCTCAATCGGTCATCTACACCAACACCTTTTCAAAAAGTCTGTCGTCGGCCCTGCGTTTGGCGTATATGGTCCTGCCTGATGAGCTGATGGAACGGTTTAGGCGCAACCTTGGTTTTTACGCCTCGTCGGTGAGTTCTGTTGACCAGGTCGCTTTGGCTCGTTTACTGGAATCAGGCGATTACGAGCGCCATGTAAACCGGGTCCGCGTTCGCGCTCGCGAGGCGCGTGATGGCCTGGCGTCGCTTGTACGGAAAACGTTTCCGGCAGGGGAAGTCTCGATCGAGCATGCAGATGCGGGCCTTTACTGCACCGTTGCCCTGGCCGAGGACAAGGCGGGGGAGAGTTTCGCGAAGGCTCTTGCTGGCACTCGTATTTCCTATGTCAACATCGCCGATTGCCTGTGGACGGGTGGTCGGGCATCGACTAAGAACGCTCCATCTCGCGTCCTCATACAATACGACGATCTGAGCCCTCATTCGCTCATCGTCCTTCAGGAACAGCTGCAATAAGCCCATAAAAAAGCCCGAACCAATACGGTTCGGGCCTCATCGAGCTAGAGGTAATGTCTCAGGCGGTTGGCTTAGCCAAAGTAGCGCTTGAGCAGGCCGGCGAAAGCCTTGCCGTGGCGGGCCTCGTCGCGAGCCATCTCGTGTACGGTGTCGTGGATGGCATCGAGGCCGGCGGCCTTGGCGCGCTTGGCAAGATCGGTCTTGCCGGCGGTGGCGCCGTTCTCGGCCTCAACGCGCATCTCGAGGTTCTTCTTGGTGGAGTCGGTCACGACCTCGCCCAGGAGCTCAGCGAACTTGGCGGCGTGCTCGGCCTCCTCGTGGGCAGCCTTCTCCCAGTACAGGCCGATCTCGGGATAACCCTCGCGATGAGCGACGCGAGCCATGGCCAGGTACATACCGACCTCAGAGCACTCGCCCTCAAAGTTGGCGCGCAGGTCGGCAACGATGTCCTCGGAGACGCCCTCCATCTTGGCGACGCCCACGACGTGCTCGGCAGCCCACTCGAGCTGACCCTCCTCCTGCTTCAGGAAGCGAGAGCCGGGAACGCCGCACTGGGGGCACTTGAAATCCTCGGGCAGCTGGTCGCCGTCGAACTCTTCCACATAACCGCAAACGGGGCAAACAAACTTCATGATTCGATCCTTTCGATCGATGGCGATGGTGCGCTCGTCCGGTCCCGTAAGGGCCCTCTCCGGACGTGCGTCTTGACGGGTTCTATTATCCATAAATAAGACCGAATGTGAAGCCTATTAGGAATGATTTTTAATAAAACAATTTTGGGCATGTGAAGATGTTGATTGATTAACGATTGCTAGACCTCGTGCGACCTCAGATGAGTACAATCGGTCGAGCAAATGTTGACCAATCAACAAATGAGGGAGCCTCCTTTATGCATCTAGCCCGCCGCGCCTGGTGCCGAACGTATCAAACGGTTTTTCGCATCGCATTGCCGGTGCTGCCCTATACCGAGCCACGCATTTTAGAGCACGCTGAGGAAGTGCCCGCAGTGCTTCAAAAGCGTTCGATCCAGAAGGTCCTTATCGTGACAGACCCTGGTATTGCACGTTTGGGACTCACGGCATCACTCGAGCGTGCGCTTACGGCTCAGGGGATTGGTGTTACGGTCTATGCCGAAACGCGTGCGAACCCTACGGTCTCAAACGTGGAAGAAGCGACGGCGCTGTATCGAGAGCGCGCCTGCCAGGCCATTATCGGCTTTGGCGGAGGATCGGCCATGGACTGTGCCAAGGGCGTGGGCGCACGCATCGCGCAGCCAAACAAGCCCATCAACAAGATGCGCGGCTTGCTGCGGATTCATCGTCGCCTGCCACTGCTCATCGCCGTTCCCACCACGGCAGGCACGGGAAGCGAGGTCACGCTTGCGGCGGTAATTACCGATGACGAGACGCATTATAAATACCCCATCAACGACTTTGTGCTCATCCCGCGTTTTGCGATCCACGACCCCGAGTTTACGCGCGGGTTGCCGGCGTCTATTACGGGGCAGACGGGTATGGATGCCCTGACGCATGCTGTCGAGGCCTTTATCGGTCGCAGCACCACGCCCTACACGCGCAAGATGGCGCGTCAGGCGGTCCAGCTCATCCACGACAATTTGCTCGAGGCCTATGAGCATGGCGACGACATGCGCGCACGTCGCAATATGCTTTCGGCGGCGTATAAGGCGGGTGTTGCCTTTACGCGCTCCTATGTTGGATACGTTCATGCCATCGCACACAGCTTGGGCGGTCGTTACGGGATTCCGCACGGCTTGGCCAACGCCATCATCCTGCCGCATATGCTTCGCGCCTATGGCGAAGCTGCTGCTCCTAAGCTTGCCGATCTCGCCCGCATGGCCGGCATCGCGCCGGCTACCGCGCGGGACAGCCTGGCGGCCGAGGCCTTTATCGATTGGGTCGACCGCATGAACGAGGCCCTGGGAATCCCCAAATATGTGACGGGCATTCGCCGCTCCGACATTCCCGAAATGGCGGCGCATGCCGACGCCGAGGCCAATCCGCTATACCCCGTTCCACTTTTGATGGACCGTTTGGAGCTCGAGCGTATGTACGAGGTCGTCGCGGGTGGTATGTTTGAGGACGAGAACTAGGAGGGTGCCATGAACACCGAAGAAATTGCGCGCATCGTCGGCGATCAGCGCGCCTACTTTAAGACGCACGCCACGTTTGATGTCGATGCTCGACGTCGTGCGCTCGTGAGTTTATGCGATGCGGTACGGGCCC
>UROJ01000077.1 GCA_900549335.1 uncultured Collinsella sp. | reverse complement strand
ATGTGTACCGCCCTGCAGACCTCATGCGATACCTCTCCGACCCCCGCGCCACGACGGCGCTTGCCGCCGAAGGTTACGATGTCCACAACCTGCCCGCGTCCCTGGTGCATCTCGCCGCGCGCATCACGCTGGCAAGCAGCAATGCCGCAGAGAGTGCCTATGACGGCAGCGTCTGCGCGCTCGCGCGAAATAGGCACTGCGATACGGGGTGCATGTGCGAGTTCCCCCACGAAATTGGCTATTTTTTGGGCTATCCCTACGAAGATGTCCATCAGTTTATCGTCCAGCACGGCGAAAACTATAAGGTCTTTGGCGCATGGAAGGTATACACAAACGTTGAGCAGGCGCTCACGACCTTCGATTCCTATCGCGCATGCACGCAATACCTTACCTACATCTATCAACAGGGCTGCACTCTGGGACAACTTGTCCAGGCAACCCGATAGAGCATACAAAACGCGGCCGCACGCCGCACAACCGAAAGGAAGACATATGAGCAAGATCGCAGTCGTCTACTGGAGCGGTACAGGCAACACCGAGGCCATGGCAAACTTCGTTGCCGAGGGCGCAACCGGTGCCGGCGCCGAGGCAGAGGTCATCTCCTGCGCCGACTTCTCCGCAGACAAGGCCGCCAGCTATGACGCCATTGCCTTCGGCTGCCCCGCCATGGGTTCCGAGGAGCTTGAGTATGACGAGTTCCAGCCTATGTGGGACGAGGTCAAGGAGACTCTCGGCGACAAGAAGGTCGTCCTCTTTGGCTCCTATTCGTGGGCCGAGGGCGAGTGGATGGACAACTGGAAGGCGGACGCCGACGAGGCGGGCGTCAACGTCGTGGACTCCACCATCTGCTACGACGCGCCCGACGACGAGGGCGAGACCGCTTGCAAGGCCCTCGGAGCCGAGCTCGCGTAACGAACCCAGGGCCTCCAAGAGAGCCTGCATCAAAGCGCATCCCCATCCCTACAAAAGAGCGGGGCTGGATTCAAGTCCAGCCCCGCTCTTTTGTAACGGCAGTTACATCAACCGGCTACGAGATATTGCCCAAGAACGCCTTGGTGCGCTCGCTCTTGGGGTGGTCGAAGACCTCACTCGGCGTACCCTCTTCTACAATGACGCCGCCGTCCATAAAGACGACGCGGTCGGCGACATCGCGGGCAAAGCCCATCTCGTGCGTTACCACGATCATGGTCATACCGTCACGTGCTAGGTCGCGCATGACGCCCAATACATCGCGGACGAGCTCGGGGTCGAGCGCCGACGTGGCCTCGTCAAAGAGCATCACGTGCGGGTTCATCGACAGGGCGCGGGCGATGGCGACGCGCTGCTGCTGGCCGCCCGAAAGCTGACTCGGCATAAAATCAATGCGCTCGGCCAGGCCGACCTTGGTCAGCTCCTCGATGGCGATCTTCTCGGCCTCTTCCTTACTGCGCTTGAGCACCTTTTGCTGCGCAAGCATGACGTTCTTTTTGACCGACAGGTGCGGGAACAGGTTGAACTGCTGAAACACCATGCCCAAGTGCGTACGTACCTTATTGAGGTCGACGCCCTTGGCACACACATCCACGCCCTCAACGACAATCGAGCCGCTCGTGGGATGCTCCAGGCGATTGATGCAGCGAAGCATCGTCGACTTGCCCGAGCCCGAGGGGCCCAGGACCACAACGACCTCACCCTTGTGCACGTCCAGATCGATATCACGCAGAACCACGTTATCGCCAAAAGCCTTTTGGAGGTTCTTGATGCTGACAACGACCTCGTTGGAATTCGTTTCACTCATGACAGGACCTCCTTACAGACCGGCGATATGATCGGCGGGCGTCGCGACAACCTGTCCGGCGCTCTTGGTGGGACGCTTCTTTTTGGTTTCGGCCGTCCCCAGAAGTCTCGCCTCAAGACCGCTCACCAAGCGCGCAAGCGGCAGGGTAATGACCAGATAGAACAGAGCGGCAACCACATACGGCGTGATGGAGCCCGTCGTGGCCACGATGGTGCGGGCGTTCATGACGATCTCGACGACACCCACGGCGGCAAGCAGCGACGTGTCCTTGTAGAGCAAGATAAACTCGCTGGTCAGCGTAGGCAGGACATTGCGGAACGTCTGCGGAATCATGACATAGAGCAGCGTCTGGAAGGCATTCATGCCCAGCGAGCGAGCAGCCTCGTTTTGGCCCTTGGGGATCGACTGAATACCGGCACGGAAGATCTCGCACAAGTACGCAGACGAGTTCATGGCCATGACGATAACACCCAGCACATAGTCGTCCACTTTGACACCGGCCAGCGGCAGACCGAAAAACGCGATATAGATCTGCAGGAACGCCGGCGTACCGCGAATGATATTCACATAGATGCCGGCAAGACAGCGCAGGATGCGCGACTTAGAGATGCGCATGAGCGACAGGGCAAAACCGAAGGGAATTGCCAGCGGAAACGCCACGAGCACGATCGAGAGCGACATGAGGAAGCCTTTGAAGACGATCGGCAGGCTCTGGACCAAAATGACCGGGTTCAGGAACAGGCGCAGGAACATATTGGAGTTCCAGGCCTCGACCCACGGCTGCTCTTTAAGGTCGGCCAAGAAGCTATCGAAGGCCGTCACGCCCTTGATTTCCACCGACGGAATCTTGGAGATCTTCTTGGTCGACCCGTCGGCGAGCGTATAGGTGCCGCTAAAGGCCTCATCGCCGCCCTCGACGGGGAAGGTCACGCCGTAAACCTCGACACGGAAAAAGCCGCCGGCAGGCGCCGTCTCGCCAAAGTCGATCTTGAGCGTCTGGCCGTCAGCCTTGCACGTGGGCTTCATGGGCGTACGATCCATGAGGTCCTCGCCCGAGAGCATCGTCAATCGCGTGTCATCGGTGTCAAACGTCGTACCGTCAACAAACGTCAGCGAAAGACCGCTCAGCTCCTCGTCGGCATCGGCCTGAACTTCCCAGGTAATGCGCGTCTCGGTGCCGCCGACCACAGCGCTGCCCGAACCGGTGTTGGGTCGGGCGGTAATCTTTGCGGTCTCAAGCGCCTGGGCGGTCGTGGGCGCATATGCCCCCGCGCACACCAGCGCGAGCGCCACGGCCATGACGCAGGCTAGCTTTTGGAGCAAGGCGGGCAGTGAAAAACGCTGTTCCGCGGCCCCTTTGTTCAGTCGAGACAAGGTGGCTCCTATCGTAGAAGTTGCCGGCAAAAAGAGACGGAAACGCTCTCCGTCAAGAGAAGCGCAAAGGCCCTCTCCGCAAAACGGAAAGGGCCCGCGTGCAATCAAGTAGCTATTTTACTTGATGTTGTACTTAGACATAAGGGCGTCAACGGTACCGTCATCGGTCAGGTCCTTGATAGCCTGGTTGATGTCGTCCTTGAGCTTAGTGTTGCCCTGGTTGATGGCGATGGCGTACTCCTCGCCGGTGCTGATCTGCTTGATGGTCTGGCAGGTGTTGAACTGCTCGGCGGTCAGCTGGCTGGCAACGGAGCGGTTGGTCACCACGGCGTCACCCTTATCGGACTGCAGGGCGCTGAAGCACTCGGTGGCGTCCTTGTAGGGGACGATCTTGGCCTTCGGGAAGTTCTCTTGGGCAAAGGCCTCGGCGGTCGAGCCGGACTGGACGATGATCGTGGCGTCGGCGTTGTTGAGCTTCTCGCTGTAGTTATCGGCCGTGATGTCGGTGTTATCGACCTTGGTCACGATAGCCTGGTCATCCATGTAGTAGGAGTCGGAGAACGCGACTTCCTTCTCACGCTCGGGCGTATCGGTGATAGCCGCGATGGAGACGTCATACTTGGCGCCAGAAGCAACACCCGGCACCAGCGTGTCAAAGTCGTTGTTGACGTACTCGACATCCAGGCCCAGCTTGTCGCCGATAGCCTTGATGAGCTCAAGGTCAAAGCCCTGGTAATCGCCATTGTCATCCTTGTACTCAAACGGCGCGTACTCGGCAGAGGTGCCGACGGTGAGCGTACCGTCCTTGACGAGTGCATACTCCTTGGAGCCGTCAACCTTCTCGACCTTCACGTCATCAGAGCTGCTGGAACCGGCATCGGAACCAGAGGTGGCGTTGGACGAGCCGCAGCCCGTCAGTGCGAGGGCGAGCGCCATGGCGCCCGTGGCGGCAAATGCGCCAAGCTTCTTGAGCTTCATAATCAGTCTCCTTCCGGCGACCCCGTTTGATTCAGAGGTCTGCAAAAACTGTTGGCTATTATGCACCCGGAATTACGAATCCGCAATGAGAAAACTGATTGAAACAATCCCATAACGTGAATGGAACACTCCACTTTGTGACAGTCGTTACTGCTGCAACGACCTTAATAGCGTAATTTCCGCTGCATAACCTGCAAGTTCGTTCGGCGTCTCCAAAATAAATGGAAGTGCACGCAAGCGGCTATTCGATACAATTCTGCATAACCTGCATACCGCCGCCAAATTCCTCGCTGCCAAGGTATCCCTTGCCGATGCACTCGTGACGATCTTTATGGGCGCCACAAGGGTTCTTCGAATCGTTGATGTGTACGGCATGCAGGCGATCGATGCCCACCACGCGGTCGAACTCGTCGAGTACGCCGTCCAGATCATGGATGATGTCGTAGCCGGCATCGCTCACATGGCAGGTGTCCAAACAAACGCCCAGCTTATCGGACAGCTCTGGGCACTTGGCGGCAACGCCCTCGATAATGCACGCCAGCTCTTCAAAGCTACGGCCCACCTCGGTGCCCTTGCCCGCCATGGTCTCGAGCAACACCGTCGTCTGCTGTCCCTCAAACATCACCTGGCACAGCGTGTCGACAATCATCTGAATACCGGCGTCTGCTCCCTGTCCCACATGCGCACCGGGATGGAAGTTGTAGTAGTTGCCGGGCAGCGCCTCCAGACGCTGCAAATCTTCCGCCATAGCCTCCAAGGCAAACTCGCGCGCCCGCTCCTTAGCGGAACAGGGGTTATAGGTATACGGGGCATGCGCCACCAGCGGTCCAAAGTCGCTTTGCGCCATAAGCTCGCGCAGAGCCGCCACATCATCCATGTCAAGGTCTTTCGCCTTGCCACCGCGCGGGTTGCGCGTAAAGAACGCAAAGGTATTGGCGCCAATGGACAACGCCGTCTCCCCCATTGCCCGATAGCCCTTCGTCGTCGAAAGATGGCACCCGATCGTCAGCATCTCCAGCTCCCCCTCATCAGTTGCGGTGAAATACGGTCTATTGGTGCCTTATTTTGGCGCAAACAGACCGTATTCCACCGCAAGATATAAAAGGGGCATCAGGGGCACGGTCCGCCGAGCCCCCCTTGAGCAGCAGCACCGCAACCTAGAGCGTCAAGCGAATCGCATCGATGATCTGCGCGCAGCGCTGTGTGGCGGCAAGGGGCATGACGGGACTCTCGAGTTTCCCCGCCCGGATGAGCTGGGTCGCATGCGAAGCTTCACCGTAAAAATCATCGACCTCAAATGGGGCGTCGATTTCGAGCTTTCGTCCGTCGGAGTACTTCACATGGGCACGCTCGGGGCGATGGAGGCGCTCGATTTCCAACGATCCCCGTTCGCAGGCAATCGTTAAGCGGCTTTCATATGCTGCTTTGCCGTCGCACACCATATGAATGGGTATACCGCCGACACTCATATGGATCTCATCGGCCCAATCCACGCGGCCGCCTAATACGTCACGCCAGCGAACTTCACGAGACGAAACATCGCACGCGCCCGCAAGCAGATCCTCAAACCACCCGACCGCGTAGCAGCCCATGTCATATAGACAGCCACCCTGCAACGGATCGAGCAGATAACTCGAAGGCGGCTCACCATAATCGAGTTTTTGCACGCTTTCGATCGAGACGATACGGCCGAGCTCGCCCGACGCAAGCAAACCCTTCACGCGAGTATGCATCGGGCAAAACCGATTCTTCATCGCCTCCATAAACAGTACGCCGCGCTCGCGAGAGGTGGAGGCAATCGATAGAGCCTCTTCCTCACTCAAAACGGCCGGTTTTTCGCACAGCACGGCCTTTCCCGCGCGCAGTGCCCGACAGACCCAATGCGCATGCATGCCATGCGGAAGAGCCAAGTAGATTGCGTCGACATCGGGGTCGGCAATCAGCGCGTCATAAGCCGCATCGCCGCTATCGTCAGCCGTGGCATAACTGTGCGCGGCATCAATCGAAAACGCCCTGCAAAACTCCTCAACATGCGAAGGGGTGCGACCGGCGGCAGCCACAAGCCGTGCCCCGTCCACCTCCTTGAGCGACGATGCAAATCGATGCGAAATGTGCCCAGCGCCCAAAACGCCCCAACGAACCTCGCGCAAATCATCACATGAATCCCGATGGCCCACGACGGCCCCCTTCAGTTGCGGTGGAATAGTTCCTGTTTAAGCCCCATTCTGCCGCAAACAGGAACTATTCCACCGCAAGTTATAAAAGGGTCATGAGGAGCGCGTTTTGCCGAAGGCCTTGAGCACCGCCGTCACGGGGCCAGGCTGAAAACGGCGGCGTACGTCGTCCAAGCGCCCGGGGATATCGATATGCTGCGGGCAGTGGCGCGCGCATTTGCCGCACTTGACGCAATTGCTCACCAGCTTGGGCTCGCTCGTGCGCACCGCACTCGCCGTAAAGTATTGCGACAGCCCCGTAAACCAGCTGTGCGCATAGCTCGCGTTGTAGGCGGCAAAGCAGGCGGGAATGTTGATACCCTTGGGACATGGCATGCAGTAGCCGCATCCCGTGCAGGGCACGCGATTCGATTTTTCAAACTCCGTCAGCACGC
This sequence comes from uncultured Collinsella sp., assembly GCA_900549335.1. Taxonomy (GTDB): domain Bacteria; phylum Actinomycetota; class Coriobacteriia; order Coriobacteriales; family Coriobacteriaceae; genus Collinsella. The sequence continues at coordinate 380 of UROJ01000077.1, read as the reverse complement.
GTGCGATGGCATCAAGCTGAGTAACTGTCATCGAATCCGGCAGGGCCCGATCGGCCAACGCCGCGTTCTCATCCACTTGCGCGGTATTGGTCATACCCGAAAGCAGCATCGTCACCTGAGGATGGTTCCACACCCACGAAAGCCCCCAAGCGGCAGGAGTGCGCAAATGCGGGTCACGAGCGCCATCGAGCACGGCGCGGGCCCGCGGCGGCAGCTTGCCTGCCAGACGCCCGCCCAGCAGCGGCTCCATCACAAACACCGCGAGCCCGCGCTCCGCAGCCGCCATGAGTCCTGCCGTTCCCGCTTGGTAACGCTCGCCGGCATAGTTGTACTGTATCTGGCAAAAATCCCAGTCATATGCGTCAAGCATCGTCAGGAAA
>UROJ01000076.1 GCA_900549335.1 uncultured Collinsella sp. | reverse complement strand
AGCGTGTCCTCAAACGCGCGGTTTCCGTATACACAAACCAAAACAGTCCGAGCCCCGTTGCCGCGCACCATGCCCAACCGGTCAGCCACCACAGCCGGGATTCTACCGGCATACGCCGGCGCAGAGATTACGGCCACGTCGTCCTTAGTCATCGACACAGCGCTGAAATCTAGCCCGCTATCGGTCAAATCGACGGTAACGGTATTCTTGTCCAGCGCCCCGGCCACAAGGCCAGACACCTTCCGCGTTCCGCCCGTCGGACTAAACACAATTTCGAATACGCTCATCGAGGCACCCTCTCCCTACGCCAGGCAACACGTCAAGCCGTTTTCACATTCAGACAGAGTATACGGCGCATGGGGGGGAGCTCCCCGTTTTGGTGCGCTAGGCAGCCCGATACACCAACCCATACTGCCCGCCTTTTCGGTTTGCATAATTCCCGGTACAGATTGCATATATTTACTGGATACCGCCGCGTTCTCCTGAGGTACCCCATCCTGGCCCGTGCAAAAAACGGAGTATTCTGCAACGTGACCGCGCCAGCACCGCCGCGGGTGGGCAAAACTGTAGGGCGCCGTATCATTCTAAGTCCCGACATGGCGAGAATGACGCGCCCCTGCTCCGGAAAACGGCGAAATCTGACTCGGAACGCTCGCTAGGGATATCCGAAGGCCACCGTTGGCGACGTCGAATCATATGCAGACAACTCGAACTGCAGAATACTCCAAAAAATGCACGGCGCACCCCATAGGACCCATTGCTGCATGGCGGAAAATAGGTCCTCAGCATCCCCCAGATGCATTCCCGAGAACATCACGTTTGAATTAGCGATGGACACGGCAAACAAAAGGGCCCGAGCGTTATTTGCTCGGGCCCTTAGCTTGTCTCACGCTAGCGCGCGATGCGCATCTTACTTGCGCTTGCCGCCGCCGTCGCCGGGGCGACGGGAGCTGCCACCGCGCTTGCCGCCACGGCTGTTGCCGTAGCTGCCACGGTTATCGCGACCGCCGGCACGGCCGCCACGGGAGCCGGCCTGGTTGCCGCCACGACCACCACGATAGCCGCCGCGACGCTCTTCGCGGGTATCGTCGTAGTTGCGCCAGTCATCGCGACGATCACGGCTGGCACGCGGGTCACGACGATCGCGCGACTCGTTAGAACGACCAGCGCCGCCGCGGCCGCCATTGCCGCGAGCACCCTCGCGACGCTCGCCGCCGCGGCTACCGCGCTCTTCAAAGCGCTTGCCGCCACGGGACTCACCGCCACGGGCACCTCGCTCACCGCGACCCTCGCCGCCGCGACGCTCATCACGGCCACCGCGCTCGTCATCACGACCGGAACGACGGCGGTCGCCCGCACCGCGCTTGCCACCGCGCGAACCGCGGCCCTCGTCCTCGCGCTCGACACGACGACGGCCGCCACGGTCCTCGTCCTCACGACGACGGCGGTGTGCCTCGCCCTGGAACTGCTTGGCACGACGCTCGGCACGGTTGCCGCGCGCAGGCTGCTCAGCGGCACCAGCACCGCCGCGCTCCTCGGCAGCTACCTCGCGAGCCACGCTCTCAACAGCCTCGTCCACGCGAGCCTGAACGCCCTCGCGCACGCGGGTCTTGCCGCCGCGCTTGGGACGGCTCGGACGCTCGCCGTCGCCGCGGCGCTCGTCGCGACCGCGGTTGGAACGACCGGCAACATCGCCGTAATCGTCGCCGTTGCGCTTGCCGTCGCGACGCGCCTGCTCAAGCTTCTTCTTGCTCTTGGACTTGCCGCGCTTGGTCTTCTTCTTCACCTTAAAGGCCGCAGGGTCGCGCTCGGGATCAACCGCGGGCGGGTTGGGACCCACGTGCAGGTCGCCGGCCTCGTAGATGTCGGCGGTCTTGTCCATGAGCTTCTCGATCTCGTAGAACTCGTCGACGTCCTGCTCGGTCACAAACGTAATGGCCCAGCCCAGCTCGCCGGCACGGCCCGTACGGCCAATACGGTGGATGTAGTCGGTCGGCTCGGCCGGCACGTCAAAGTTCACGACGTAGCGCACGTCGCTAATGTCGATGCCGCGGGCGAGAACATCGGTTGCCACCAGCACGTCGACGGTGCCGTCGCGGAAGGCAGAAAGCGCGCGCTCGCGCTGGGCCTGGCTGCGGTTGCCGTGAATCGCGGCGGCCTTGATGCCCTTACGCTCCAGACGACGGCAGCAGCTGTCGGCGCGATGCTTGGTGCGCATAAAGACAATGGTGCGCTCCGGGCCCTCCTTCTTGAGAAACTCGGGCAACAGGTTATTCTTGGCCTCGATGGACACCGGGAACACAAACTGGTCGACGGTGTCGGCGGTCGACGTGGCGGGCGCGATCTCCACGCGGGCCGGGTCGCTCACAAGGTCGGTGATCTCGCCCACGGCCTCCTCGTCGAGCGTCGCCGAGAACAGCAGCGTCTGGCGCTCGGCCGGCGTCTCGCGCACAATACGGCGGACGGCGGGCAAAAAGCCCATGTCGAGCATGCGATCGGCCTCGTCGAGCACCAGCACCTTGACCTCGTTCAGGTGGCAGGCGCCCTGCTCGATCAGGTCGACCAGACGGCCCGGCGTGGCGACCAGGATATCGCAGCCGTACTTGAGTGCCGCGGTCTGCGGCTTGTAGCTCACGCCACCCACGACGGTCACGGCGACATGGCCGGTGACGTCGGCGATCTTGCTCGCGACCTCGTCGATCTGCTGGGCGAGCTCGCGCGTGGGGGTGATGACGAGCATCACGGGGCCACGGCCGTTGCCCTCGGGCTTCTTGGCGCCGCGACGACGGTTGCGGCCGCCGCGCTCACGCACGGGCTTGGGCGGAGCGATGTGCTCCAGATTGTTCATGGTCGGCAGCAAAAAGGCGGCCGTCTTGCCGGTGCCGGTCTGGGCGGCGGCAAGCAGGTCGCGGCCCTCGAGCACCACGGGGATCGAGCCGGCCTGCACGGGCGTCGGCGCCGTGTAGCCCAGGCTCTCGATAGCACGAAGCATCTCGTCGGAAAGCCCCAGCTCGTCAAAGGCGGGCAGGCTCTCGGTAGCGGACTCGACGGCCTGGGCAGCATTTGCCTCGTCGGCGGCATCGAAGGCAGCCTGGGTCATGGCCTCGCGGGTCTCGTCCAGAATCTCGGCGTCGGTGACGTCGGATACAGAATTACGCATATGTTGTTGTTCCTTATCTGCACGCGCTATGGGCACGGCATGCGGCCGCGCTGGCGTGCTTGGTAGTGCGCTAATACATACAAAAACGGGTGCGCACAGAGAGGACGTTGCTCAGCACGCTGGCGATCGCTTTGGCAGCCCTATCACGCGCCGTCCAGACGCAGCAGCTCTAAGCGATGGAGCAGATTCGCCGCCGGTTAGTATACCCGCACTCCGTATGCCCCCACGTAAACCACAGATGACGAGGCGGACGAGGTGGGCCCGGCCGATTATCTCAATCTGTAACAGATGCAGGGCAAAATCGGGTCCAAATGTTACAGATCAAGACAGAGGGGGATTTCCGTCCAGTCCAAACCAAATCCCTCAGTCTTCCTGCAATTTCGAACATGTGGCCTATAATGTTGCTTTGGTTACGCTATATATTGCGCAGCCATTTAATACGTCGCCCACCGGGGCCATTAATTCCTATCGCCATATTGGCTAGGAAGCAATCAAAGGAGGTATCCGTGGCAGCAGAGACGCCTTGCTCGGTCCTCTATAACGATATTCGCTCGTTCGGCGGTCTTAAACATCTCGAGATCGCCCGAATGCTCATCAATGGAAACTCTTATCTCGGCAGCACCCTGCTCGAGAAATGCTCTTCCAACCGCTCGTATCTCACCCGTTACATCGTCCATCGCAAGCCTGACCAGTGCGCGCCCGCCATCTACAGCGACTTTACCGTCACCACGCTCAACCTTTCCGCGGCAATCTGCAGCAAGCTCGGCGGCGGCGAGTCCGCCTATCGGGCAATCGCCGAGCACTATCGCGGTCCGGCCGCCGACGAAATGATGTCGGCTCTCGCCAGCTACAAGCTGGACAGCCGCCTATATGCAAATGCCCTCAATCGCATCGACAACTTTGACGGCAATGCCGTGCGCGAAAAAAGCACGCTCTTCTTGATGCTCTTTGTGGCAACGGGGGCGCTCGCCGATCCCGTTCAGGGCGTGGCCACCGTCGAGCGCTTTTGCGACAGCAAGACGGGCGGGCACTTTGGCACCACCGAAACTACCGTCGGACGTGGCTTTATGAGCAGCCTGGAGCAGCCGCACGCCGTCGCTCCCAACCTCGGTCTGCTCAGAACCCATGCCGATAACTGCGCCGACATGCAAATCCATCCCCTCACACGCGATCCGCGCGGCACCGTGATTGGTTCTTTGCCCAAAACCTCGCCCAGCATCACCGATGTAGGCGCCGACGCCTCGCGCGAGCATCTTCGCATTTGGCTCGAGGGTGAGCACTGGTACGCCCAGGGCCTTGGATCGACCAACGGCACAGTGCTCGAATCGGGCGCGGGCGACGGCGATATTGTGATTGAGCCGCCGCGCGACCAACGCGAGCCCGGCAAAGTCTATCCCCCCGTGGAAATCGCCAACAGCGACAGGCTCCATCTGGGTCTCTACACGACATTCCTTGTCATTGTGGACTAGCACGGACAGCGATCGGAAGACGGTCGCCGTCCGTCTTGCGTCTTCTGCCTTCTGCGTCGTAAACGACAATGCTCAGCGGTATACGTGGGCAGTGCGACTATCATGGTACTTTACCGATACCCGCACTGCTCGCGTATACGTGCGGCAACCCATGCCAGACAAAGGAACGCCATGGATACTACCGATAGCGCCTATGGCGACAAACTCGTCCGTCTCGATACGTTCGATACCGCCGTGGCGGTCGACCCCAGCGCCGAGGACGACGCCAAACGCCGGTTTATGACACTTATTCTCCAGACGGCCCACCGCAACAACGGCAACATCGGGCACGTGCTGCGCGCGACCAACACGAGCGGCGAGGTCTTTGCCGTCAAGCTGCTCAAGGACAACGTCATTCTCTCTGGCCAAGCCCCCGACCGCTCCGCCGAGCAATCGGCCGCGCACCTGGCCAACACCGCTGCGCTGTTTGAGGAGTACCGTCATCTGTGTACCGTCTCGCACCTGCGCGGATTTCCGCGCGTCTATGGCTACGGATCGTGCGAGGATGACCCGCTCATCCTCATGGAGTGGGTCGAGGGCACCTCACTCAAGCAGGCGCTGCCCCTGCTTCCTCACGACGCCTCGGGCGGGCTGACCACCCAGATGGTCGCCGCCGTCGGAAACGCCGTGCTTCGTGCGCTCTTGATGACCCAAGGCCTCGTGAATCCGGTCGTCCATCGCGACCTTTCGCCTGCCAATATCATGTTCCGCACCACCAGCCGAACGCTCGAGCAGCAGATTGCCGATTGCTCCTTTGACCCCTGCCTCATCGACATGGGCTCCGCGACCATGGCTCTCGGCGACGACACGATCACCCGGTGCGCCGACATCTGGCGCTTTGCCACGCCCGCATACGCCGCGCCCGAGATGCTCACGCAGGATATCGAAGGCATCGCGGCCCTTCGCCGTTCGCCGGCAATCGACGTCTATGCGCTTTCGAGCATTCTGTACCAGCTCTACAGCGGTCGCAAACCGTTTGACTTTGAGTCGACGGACGCCGCTGCAACCGGCTCGTTCTATCTCGTAAAGACCAAGACCAAGCCGGCACCGCTCGAGCCGCGCTGCGAGGGCGATGAAGCGCTCGTCCAAATCATCATGAAGGGTCTCTCAGTCGAGCAGTGCGATCGTCCCACCGAGCAGCAGATGCTCGAGGTGCTCTCGGCATACCTCACCGATGCCGAATCCGAGGGCCGCGAAGGCACAGGAGACGAGGCCGCGATTGATATCGATTCTGGCACGCACCTTAAGGTCGACGTCGCCGGCGAGCGCGCACGAGAGATCCTGAATCAGGCCCGTCACGATGCCATGACCCGCCGCCGCTTTATTATCGGCTGCGATAGCGCCGCCGCTTTATTATCGGCGGCGCTATCGCAGCCGTTGCGGGGCTCAGCGTTATCGGGGCGGCAACCCATGGCTTTGGCATCCCCGACTACCTTGACGGCATCCGCGGTTCACTTGACGACTACACCTGGGATCAGCTGCAGGAGATTTCGCTCAAGATTAAGGCCGCCGAGGCCCGTAGCGAGGCACGCGAGATTGCCAAGCGCTATCATCTGCTCGATGCCGATGGGCATATCCCCTATCCGTGTACCAAGCGTGTCACGCTCACCAACGGGCTGCAGGTTGGCGCGCAGCTTGTGGGCATCCGCCACGATGAGCTTCTGGACGGGACGGGCAAGGCCGGACTAACGTTTATGTTCGATGCGGGTATTGCCGAGCGCAACGCTGCGGCTGAACCGCCGAGCGCCGGCTGGGCAGATTGCGAGCTGCGGGAATGGCTCAACGGCGACGGCCTTAAGCTGCTGCCCAACGAGTTGCGCGCACTCATTAAAGGGGTCAAGAAGGTCTCGAACAATGTGGGCACCGCCAACAGCGCATCGTGCCTGAGCGAGTTGCCCGCAACCCTTTGGCTGCCCGCCATGGTCGAGCTGTGCGGTACGCAACCGCCCGATTCGTTTACCGAGGACTATCACTACCTGGCAGACATCTACAACGGCGAGGGCAAGGAGTATCAGCTCTTCCGCGAGCTCAAGGTAAGCCCGTATTCCACGAACGAGACGATGGTCCGCCAGTGGAAGGGCAAGGACACCTGTTGGTGGGAGCGCACGGTAAGCCCCGACACATCGGAGAGCGAAGGCACGCTCTATATGAACCGCGTGGGGCACGACGGCGACGTCTTTACGTACGCAACGCCTGCGGACAGCCCCAAGAAGCGGACTTGCGTGATCCCCGGATTCTGCATCTAGGGAGCGGGCGTCTTGCCGTGACGGGACCCCTCCCCGGCAATTGTCTCGATCTGTAACAGTTAGAGGTCATTTTCCCTGCTAGATGTTACAGATTGAGATGATTGGTTGGGACGGTCCATCGGCCAACCAATCATCTCAATCTGTAACGAAATCTCATATATTATTTCTGTACTGGACACCCCCAGGGGGTATGGGTGTATAGTATCGGATGGTTAACATTTCCGACACTACGT
>UROJ01000075.1 GCA_900549335.1 uncultured Collinsella sp. | reverse complement strand
ATCAGTCTGTCCTATAGTTTCCGAACAATTTTGTCTTAGTGTTCGGAAACATACCCTTTGAGTGCTAGACTTTGCGCCGTCGAAGGGAACATATATGGATAAGCAAGATCTTGAGCAATTGCTGAGCGATGTTGCCGACGGAGCAGTCGCTCCGGCAGTCGCCCTCACGCGCATCCAGACGGCGCCGACCGCAGATTTGGGTTTTGCGCAGCTCGATCTTTCGCGCGGGGTGCGCCAGGGAGCCGGCGAGGTTGTCTACGGCGCCGGTAAAACCGCCGAGCAGATTGCCGTCATTATCGAAGCACTGCGCGATGCCGGCCAGGAGCGCATCCTGGTCACGCGCCTGGACGCCGAAAAGGCAGCCCGCACCTCGGAGCTCCTCGACAACAGCATCGACCTGGGATATGTCCCGGACGCACAGCTCGCCCTCGTGGGAGGCAAGCCCTCCCCCACTGGCAACGGACGCATCGTCGTCGCCTGCGCCGGCACGAGCGACCTGCCTGTCGCCGAAGAAGCCGCGTTGACGGCCGAGTTCTATGGCAACGAGGTCGACCGCCTCTACGACGTGGGTGTCGCCGGCCTGCACCGTCTGCTCGCGCATGCCGAGGAACTTGCCCAGGCACAGGTGGTCATCGCCATCGCCGGCATGGAGGGCGCACTGGCGAGCGTTGTCGGCGGTCTGGTGAGCTGTCCGGTCATCGCCGTCCCCACCAGCGTGGGCTACGGCGCGAGCTTTGGTGGCGTAGCTGCGCTGCTCGCCATGCTCAACTCCTGCGCCAGCGGCGTTTCGGTCGTCAATATCGACAACGGCTTTGGCGCCGCCTACCAGGCAAGTCTTATCAATCATCTGAGCGCCGGCACACCTCGCGCCCGTTAAGGAGCATTTCATGTCCAACCATCAGCACACGCTTATCATCGACGGCACCTCGGGCATCAGCGGCGATATGACCGTCGCGGCCCTGCTCGACCTGGGCGCCAGCGAGGAGCACCTGCGCGAACAGCTCGCCACGCTGCCGGTCGACGGCTTTGAGATTGCCGTCACGCGCGCAAACAAGCATGGCATCGACGCCTGCGATTTCGACGTCCAGCTTGCAGAGGAGCTCGAGAACCACGATCACGATATGGCCTGGCTCTACGGCAACGAAGCAGCTGCCGAGCACACACACGAGCATGAGCACCACCATCATAATCATGACGAGCACGAACACGAGCACTGCCACGATCATGACCATGAGGCCCACGGTCATGGCCATGAGGACCATCATCACGCCCACCACCATCACCACCGTTCTTTGGCGGATGTCACCGCCATCATCGACGGCTCACAGCTAAGCGATGGTGCCAAGCGTCGTGCCCTTGCCATTTTTTCCGTACTCGCTGATGCCGAGGCAAAGGCTCACGGCAAAACGCCCGAGACCGTCATGTTCCACGAGGTGGGTGCCGTCGACTCCATCGTCGACGTCTGCTCTGTCGCCATCTGCCTCGACGATCTGGGTATTGAGGATATCGTGGTCGAGTCTCTCTCCGAGGGCCACGGAACCATCCGTTGCGCCCACGGCCTCATGCCCATTCCCGTCCCCGCTGTCGTCAACCTGTGTCAGGCGGGCAATATCGCCCTCACGCCTGCACCGGTCGCCGGCGAGCTCGTGACGCCCACGGGCGCCGCCATCGTCACCGCGCTGCGCACGTCCGACCAACTGCCCTCACGCTACCGCATCGAAGCCGTCGGCTACGGCGCCGGCAAACGCCCCTACGAGGGTTGCTCCGGCACGCTCCGCTGCCTGCTCGTTCACGCGGACGCATAGCCATGGATGCCCGCAAGACAAAAAGCCGTGCTGCCATCGTTACGGCGTTCTCCGAGCTCCTGTGCAAGGAAGATTACGGCAAGATCACCGTCGGCGACATCATCGCTCGCGCCCATGTGGGTCGGGCGACGTTCTACGGCCTCTTCAAGAGCAAAGATGACCTGCTCGCTGAACTCGTGTGCGATATCTGCACCCATGCCCTCGACGACGATGGCACACCGCTCGATGATCCGCTCATACAAGTCGAGCATATCCTCAACAACCTCTGGGAACGTCGCCAAGGCGTCCGAGCGCTGGTAGCCGGCGCCGGCTCACGCGTCTTCGCCGACTGCTTACGCAAGACCATCATGTCGCGCGCAGCCGAAACCGTCCCTGCCGACCCAAACGGCCCCGCCGCCACCATGGACCGAAGCTTCCTACTACACCACATAGCCTCAAGCTTCGTAGGAATGGTCCAATGGTGGGCCTGGCACAACTTCGAAGCAGATAGGGCCGAAGTAGCCAAAGACTACCTATCAGCTATTAAGCCTCTCTTCAACTAAGCAAGAAGCCCATCCCAAAGCATCGCCCCAACCCAAGCCGCCACGAATCCCAAAGTGTCACTCGCGCTTCAACGCCCCTACCAGCAACAAGCCCCTCCCATCCAAATTCAGATTTATATGTTGGGTTGCTTGTTCGAACACAACTAGGATCCCGCAGCTGCCCGCATGGGGTAACTTCCCGGCGCATTCCGCAGGACGCAAGAAGCCCTCGCCGCACGAAGTGCGCAGCGAGGGCTTCTTGCATGTCCGAGGACGCGCCGGGAAGTTACCCCATGCGGGCAGCGGACAACCTATGTAGCCTCAGACTAGAACATGCCCAAGAAACCATGCACAAACAGCGCAGCCACGATAGCACCGACAAACGGAGCGATGCCAGGAACGAGCAGGCCGTACTTCCAGTTGTTGTCGGCCTTGTTCTTGATCGGCAGCACCTGATAGGCCATACGAGGACCAAGGTCACGAGCCTGGTTCATGGCGAAGCCGGTGATGCCGCCCATGCCCATGCCAACGGCCCAAACGATCAGGCCGACGCAGATGGCGAGCATCAGGACGTTCTCGCCAGCACGGTTAGCAGCAGCAAGGATGGCGCTGATGAACACAAAGGTGCAGATAGCCTCGCAGAAGAAGTTACGGGCATAGTTCGTACCCTCGGTGGTGGGGTTGGTCGAGAAAATGTTGCGCTGGGCAATGGGGTCGACGACGCCCTCGGAAGCCTTGAACTCATCGGCATACATAAGCCAAGCGATTACAGCGCCCACAAAGCCGCCGAGCATATCGGCAATCATGAAGGGGATGCAGCTGCTCCACTGCACCAGGCCGACGATGCACTGGGCAAGCACCATAGCCGGGTTCATGCACACGGCGCCGCCAAAGACAAACAGGCAGACCGAGATGCCAAAGGACCAGGTGGTGATGGCAAACATATGGCCGGAGCCCTGATACTTAGTGCCCTTAAGCACGGTATCGCAGTGCACGCCCACGCCAAAGATGATCATGAGGGCCGTTGCGCCGAATTCGCAGAGGAGTTTGGTAAGCATAAAACCTTATCTTTCTTGTCGGTTAAAAACGATTTGTTTAGGCCGCGCACTAGTGCTGCGCGACGACAACGCCCAGGCCATCGGGAATGACGGCAACCTTGGCATCGGCACCCTTCATCTCAAAGGCGAGCTTGAGCGCCTCCTCGATAGTGTTGACCGGCGTCATGTGCATATCCTTGAGCATCTGGTGATCGCACAGATCGGTGACCATGATCACAGGGTGATGCGCCAGGATGCGGGCAAAGATCTGGCTCGTCCACTGGTCGGGCAGGGTCTCGTCCTTAGGACGGTCGATGCAGGCGCGCTCAAACTCCGCCGGATCGTTGTCGGCGATGTTGTGATAGAAGCCCTCGCCACCGTGGCCGTCGGCACAACCGGCGACGTCGATGATCACGCCGCCCTCAGGAAGCGTGGCCTCGGCAGCGCACATGCCCTTCACGGCCTGATAGATGTTCTGATCGAGGGGGTAGCCACCGTTGGTGGTGATGGCAATCTCGCACTCGACGGGCTCAACGCCGGCAAGGCTCTTCACGAACTCGCAGCCGGCCTCGTGCGCCTTGTGGATATCGCCGGCAAAGGAGCCGATGACCTCGTGCTTGCCGTTAAGCACCACGTTAAGCACAAAGGCAAGGTGAGCCATCTCGGCGGCGGCGAACATGTCCTCGCTCACGTGGTTGTGGCACAGGTTGCCGGCACGCGAGTGGGAATCGTTCACAAACTGACCGTTGTGGTTGTACATGATGGTCTTGTAGCTGGCGATGCCAGGCAGGACGGACTTGCGGCTACCAGAGAAACCGGCAAAGAAATGCGGCTCAATGAAGCCCTCGGCAAGCAGCAGATCGCAATCGGCAGCAATCTTGTTGATGATGCACTCGCCACCAGAAGGCAGGGTGCCGATCTTTTTCATCATGCTGTCGTCGGTCGCGACGTGCATGACGATCTCCTCGTTAGCGACGATCTCCTCGCCGTACTTGTTAACGAGCTCCTCGTGCGTCGAGGGGCGATGCATGCCGGTCGCGACCAGGATGCGCACACGTGCCTCGGGAGCGGCAGCGTGGATGTGATGCAGCAGAATAGGCATCGTCACACGCGAGGGAACGGGACGCGTATGGTCGGAGCTAATGATGACGATATCCTTCTTGCCAGCACAAAGCTCCTCGAGCGAAGGCGAGCCATAAGGGTTGGCAAGTGACTCCTCTACCAGCTCTTCCTGAGATTTTGTAGTCTTAAACTCGTTTTGATGACCTTCCATCACACCCGCGAAGTTCTTATCCTCGAGCTCCAGATGCAACGTTTTGTGGTCAAACGGCAGTTCACATTCAAACAATGATGAGCGCCCTCTTCCTTTCAACTGACACACTAGATAAACCGTTGGAAGGATACGCCGCTCACCGAAAAACACCACCGTCCACCGACTCATTAACACAACGTTCATATTTGACCCACAACAAAACGGCCGCGACCCCAAACGGGACCGCAGCCGTCACAGCTGTAAGGCGCAAAGCGCGCCTTATTCCCTTCAGCTTTAATCCCAGAAGACCGAGGACGAAGGGGCCCGATGGGTTTCCCTCTGAATGCATTCCGCAGCACGAAGCCCCCTTATCCGCAGCTCCGAAGGAGCAGGATAAGGGGGCTTCAAGTGCGAGGACGCATTCAGAGGGAAACCCATCGGGCCCCGGTGAGAGCCACAGGGCTATCGATTACCCCGTGTTCTGCAATCCTGCCGAGACGCCGGTCACAGTCGAAAGAATCAGGCTCATGTACTCGGCCTTCTTCTCCTCGGCCATCTCGTCCTGGTTCATACGCACCTCGCGAAGGGCGCGGACCTGGGCGATGGACAGGGCGTCGACGTAGGGATTACGCACACGGACGGCGCAGCCGAGCACACGGCGGCGCTGCAGCGGCCATTCGTCACCGACGATGGCAAGAACCCACTTACGCGTGAGCTGCATCTCGGTGAAGACCTTCTCGGACAAATCCTGGCGATCGCCCAGGTGCAGATACATCTTGGCGATGCGCTGGTCGGTCTTGGCGATCGACATCTCGATGTTGTCGATAAAGGTGCGGAAGAACGGCCACTCCTGGTAGGCAGCCTTGAGCTGGTCAAGGTCGCCAAACTGCTCGCAGGCGGTGCCCAGGCCGTACCAAGCGGCCAGGTTAATGCGCGCCTGGCTCCAGCTGAAGATCCACGGAATGGTACGCAGGTCGTCGAGCGACTTGGCACCCAAACCGCGCTTGGCCGGGCGCGAGCCAATCGGCAGCAGACCGACCTCGGTCAGCGGCGTCACGGTCGAGAACCACGGTGTAAAGTCCTCGGTGTTCAGCAGGTCCAGATAGCGCTCGTGGCTTACGGCGTTGAGCTTCTCGGCCATATCCCAGAACTTCTGCATGGTCTCGGTGTTGGTCTTCTCGACGCTCGGAGCCGACTGCAAAAGCGTTGCGGCGGCAACGGACTCAACATGGCGCTGAGCCAGCGTGCGGTTGCCGTAACGGGCAAAGATGACCTCGCCCTGCTCGGTGAGCTTAAAGAAGCAGTTGACCGAACCCTTGGGCTGCGCCAGCACGGCCTTGTTGGCCGGACCGCCGCCACGGCCCACGGCACCGCCGCGACCGTGCATGAGCACCAGGTCGATATCGTTCTTCTCGGCCCACTTGGCAATGCGCTCCTGCGCGGAGTGCAGCGCGAGCATGGCCGTGGTAGGACCGGCATCCTTGGAGGAGTCGGAATAGCCCAGCATGACCTCCATGCGGCGGTTGGTCTGGGCAAGGCGCTTCTGCACCACGGGCAGCGTAAGCATCTGGTCGAGCACGTCGACGCAGCCCTCGAGGTCCTCGAGCTGCTCAAACAGCGGGATCACGTCGAGCTCGGGGACATCCTCCTCGTGTGCAAAGGACAGGTGGGCAAGCTCAAAGACGTCGGCCACATGCTGGGCGCTCTTGGTGAACGAGATGATGTAGCGGTGCGCCATCTTCTTGCCGTAGCGCTTTTGGATGGAACCGATGGCACGGAAGGTATCGATGACCTCGCGCGTCATGGGCTGCAGGTCGCCATGGATACCGTTCTCGTGGATATCCTTGAGGGCGCGGGCATGCACCACGGAGTGCTGACGGAACTCCATCTCGACCATATGGAAGCCGAAGGACTCGACCTGCCAGATGATGGTCTGGACCGGGCCGTAGGCAGCACGGACGGCACCGCAGGCGGCCAGGGAGCGCTGAACGACACGCAGGTCATCCAGGAACTCATCGGCGCTGTGATACATGGTGTCGGTGATGCGACGAACGGTGGCGTTCAGACGATCTGCCATGACGAGCATGACGGCGCGATGCGGCTCGTGCTCGGAGATCAGCTCGGCGCGGGCCGTGTACCGAGGGCTCATCTCGACCTGATGGTTCCACAGGTTGATGAGTTCAGCAGAAGGCTTGCTGTAGGTGGCCTCGAGCGTGAGGTTGCGGCCGATGCGGCGGCACTTGTCCTCGAGCTTGAGCACCATGTGAGTGAAGTACTTGGCGGCGACCTCACGGCTCACCTTGGCGGTGACGTTGGGGTTACCGTCGCGGTCGGAACCGATCCAGCTGCCGGGATGGAAGAACGCCGGGCACAGCGGCGGCACGGTACCGGCCTTGTCGCCCAGCACCCAGTCGTCAAAGCGACGATAGATGACGGGGATGACGTCGAACAGCGTGTTATCGAAGATGTCGATGATGGTATCGGCTTCCTCGACCGGCGTGGGCTTCTTGAGCGCGATGGGGCTCGTACGCACCAGGGCGTCGATCTCCTGCAGCATATGGCGCTCGTTCTCCACCAGGTCGGAGCCGCCCAGACGCGGACGCTCCTCCAGCAGATTGGAGATACGGCGAATCTTGCCCTCGACGGCCTTGCGACGGGCCTCGGTGG
>UROJ01000074.1 GCA_900549335.1 uncultured Collinsella sp. | reverse complement strand
ATTGTATCTTCTGCAAAATTGCCAACCACGAGATCCCCTCGACCGTTGTCTATGAGGATGACCAGGTCATCGCCTTCGACGACCTCAATCCCCAGGCGCCGGTCCATACGCTCGTGATCCCCAAGAAGCATTACAGTGACATCGCCGACAACGTACCTGCCGAGACCATGGGCGCCATGGCTCACGCCATCCAGGAGGTCGCTAAGGCCAAGGGCTTGGAGGACGGTTTCCGCGTCATCTCCAACAAGGGCGTCAACGCCGGCCAGACCGTCATGCACTTCCACATGCACGTTCTCGGTGGCAAGAACCTGGGCGAGAACCTCATCTGAGGGCGCGTAGGCCGTCGACTTGGCTGCCTTTGGAGTAATCTATGCAGCTCTCTCAACTCGAATACCTTCAAGCTGTAGCGAACTATGGCGGCGTGCGCAAAGCAGCTCGCGCCGTTCACGTGAGTCCGCAGGCCGTTTCGTCGGCAATAAAAAAGTTGGAATCTGAGTATCAGATTGTTTTGCTCGACCGATCGGCGGGGGAGGCTGTTTTGTCTCCGGCGGGCAGAGAATTTGCGCGTCGTGCACGCGTGATCCTGGCGCAAGTCGACGATCTCAAAAAGTACGCTCAATCGGGGAACGGCGGCGTTTCGCCCGACGGCCATTTCCGTCTTTACGCCCCCTGTCTTCACGGGCGGGGGCTCCTTTTTTCCGAAAACTGGTACGACTCGTTTGAAAGCTCGCACCCTCAGATTCATCTTGATGTGTGGCATCAGCCAACGGCAACATGCTTTGAATCACTTATACTTGGAATTTCGGACGCGGCTATCTCGTTTGAGGAACCACGGGACAGCGTCCTTTCTTCAAAATATATGGGTGAAAAGGAGCTCAGGGTTCTTTCATGCCCAGCTGGTCATCAATCTGTTGACGCTATGACCATTCGTGAGTTACTGGGCGGCAGGCTCGCTGTTCCCATTAATTTGTCACCCTGTCTCAATGCAATCAATCAATGTCCCGAAGCTCAGCTGGTTAATTTCCGCTTTCGCGATGTCGAATACGGAAGCAGGGCGCAGGCTGAGTTTCTTCAAGCCGGGGGATTGATATTGAGTTTTTCTGGCTCTTCTCTCGCATCAGATGGATTGGAAGTGAGCGAGTGCTCTATTGAAGGCTCGCATGACGTAGCCTTGCCCATCTACTTTTGCTATCGACAAAATGCCTGGACCGATCGACACCAGACGGTATTTCTTCACCTATTGCGTCATCTTGCTTCGTGAGGCCATTTGGCCTCGTGTTGTCAAGTGAATGTTGACGCCTTGTAACACATGACTGACGGCTTTGCCCTCATGCTTTTCCAAGATTCCGATTCAGATTGTTGACTCTTGGAGGGCGGAGCATGAAAAACCGTACGGTTTTGCTTTATATGACGTTCGTTTTTCTGTCGAACTTCAGCACCATTTTGTATTTTCTGACGGTTTACCTTGAATTCGTCGGATTCTCGATAGTGGCGATTTCTAGCATGATGATTGCATATCAAGTGAGCAAGTTCATCCTCGAAGTTCCCACTGGCTATATTGCTGATAGGTTTGGACGAAAGACAAGCGGTCTCGTTGGCGTCGTGGGGATGCTTGGATACTACGCTGCCCTGCTTCTCGTCCGTTTCCCTCTGCTTTTAATCGGTGCGTTCGCTCTCAAAGGTTTTGCCGTTGCATGTCTGAGCGGATCCATAGAAGCGATTTACATTGACAGCGTCTCTCAGGACCAGCTCGTAAGACTTAATGTCGTTGAGCGATTTGTTTTCTATGCCTCTTATGCCATCTCCGCTTGCGTGGGTGGTTTCATTTCGTCTGTCGGTGCATATCTCATTGGTCTTTCGGCAGATATCATCGCAATGGTGTTGACGTTGGTTGTCGTTGTCTGCATTCCTGAGATGCGAAGAGGGGGCACTGCGGGGGCACCTGAGCGTGGAATTAGCCCGAAGATGATCGGTGCCGCTATTGCGTGTAATGGCATTCTTCGTTCAGCGTTCATCATGGACTGTTCTCAGGCATTTGCTTTTGTCGCCCTGGAAGACTTTTTCTCACTGCTGCTTGCGGGCCGCGGAATGAATTCCGTCGCTTCGGGTGTGACCATTGCGGTCCAGCTCCTTGCCTCGGCCTCCATGGGGCTTATTGTGCCCAGTGTGATTGCTCATGTCGACAAGGGCCGTTTTGCGCGTATTTGCGGCATCATTCGCTTAGTATTGACAGCTTTGTTTTTGATCCCCCTTACTCCGGCTAATTTGCTGCCCGTGTTCTATGTGCTGCAGACGGTTGCGTACTCGTTGTTTGCTCCAATTAAATACTCAATTTTTCAAAATGCTGCTGATTCTTCGATGCGCTGTTCATTGATTTCGGTTCAAAGCCAGATGGTGGCGGTGGGTGCTGTTCTTTTCTATCTGCTCAACGCTGTGTTGAGCAGCGCTGCGGGCATTCGAGTCGTATTGCTTGTCGCGCTCGGGATTTCTTCTTTGGTGTATATCCCCGCGCTATTTCGTCTTACAAGCCAAAGGACATGAGTATTTAGACACCGATAACTTATATATCAACGCCAATAAACCCGAGCGCGAGGGCGTTTGGGTTTATTATTGAAGCGTATGTAACCTGGCGGCGCCACACCGCCTGTTAGTAGGGAGACACATGAACGTTCTGGTCGTCAACGCGGGATCTTCGACCCTTAAGTATCAGGTCATCGACACCAAGTCCCACAAGGTGTCCGCAAAGGGCTCCTGCGAGCGCGTCTGCTTTACCGGCGGTACCTTCACCCACGCTGCTAACGGTTCCAAGAAGGTGACCGAGAACATCGAGTTCCCCGACCACAAGGTCGCCATCGAGGTCGTCCTGAAGGACCTCGAGGCCAACGGCGTCAAGATCGAGGGCATCGGCCATCGCATCGTTCAGGGCGGTTGGTACTTTGGCGATTCCTCCCTCGTCGACGAGGACGTTCTCGCTAAGATCCGCGAGGTCGCCCCGCTGGCGCCGCTCCACAACAACCCCGAGGCCAACGTTATCGAGTTCTGCCTGGAGCAGTATCCCGACCTGCCCAACGTCACGGTCTATGACACCGCTTTCCACTTCAACATGCCCGAGGTCGCCAAGACTTACGCTCTACCCAAGGACGTTTGCGACAAGCTGCACATCCGTAAGTACGGCGCCCACGGCACCAGCTACCGTTACATCTCCAAGAAGGTCGCCGAGATGACCAACGGCGAGGCCCGCAAGGTCGTCGTGTGCCATATCGGCTCCGGCGCTTCCCTGTGCGCTATCGAGGACGGCAAGTGCATGGACACCACCATGGGCCTCACCCCGCTCGATGGCGTCATGATGGGCACCCGCTGCGGCTCCATCGACCCGGCTACCGTGTGCTACCTGCAGCGCGAGGGTGGCTACACCTTCGACGAGGTCGACGAGATGATGAACAAGAAGTCCGGCCTTTTGGCTGTGACCGGCGGCAAGACCAACGACTGCCGCAACGTCGAGGAGCTCGCCGCCGCTGGTGACCCCGATGCTCAGCTCGCCTTCGACATGTTTGTCTACAAGATTGCCGCCAAGGCTGCCGAGATGGCTGCTTCCATGTGCGGCATGGACACCCTGGTCTTTACCGCCGGCATCGGCGAGCACGCTCCGGCTGTCCGCGCTGGCGTGGCCGACCGTCTGGCCTTTATGGGCGTCAAGATGGACCATGCCCGCAACGCCCTGCGCGGCGACGGCGCTTGGTGCCTGTCCGCCAAGGATTCCAAGGTCAAGATTTTCGTCATCCCCACGGACGAGGAGTTCATGATCGCTTCCGACGTCGAGCGCATCGTCAACGGCAAGTAATTGCAAGAGGGGAGGGGCTGGACGACCGAGCGCCGTTCGGCCCCTCTTTTGTGCTCGTTGGGCGATATGCTGATAGCTATTTATCAAGATATGATAACTTCTTATTAAAATACGGCCGCCTTAAGGGGTCTGCGTCGGCCGTATTGCACTGCAAAGGAGTCTCATGAACGTACTTGTTGTCAACGCCGGCAGTTCAAGCCTTAAATATCAGCTTTTGGATACCGATACCCGCGAGGTTTTCGCCAAGGGCAACTGCGAGCGTATCGGATCGGACATGGGCATCTTTGGCCACTCCGAGAACGGTGGCGCCAAACAGACCGAGGAGGTTCCCTTCCCCGATCATCGCTCTGCTATCGCTCGCGTGCTCGAGGAGCTCGAGAAGACCGACTTTACGATTGATGGCATTGGACATCGCATCGTTCAAGGCGGCTGGCACTTCGATGATTCTGCGGTCGTCGACGACGAGGTCATGGCTAAGATTCTCGAGGTGGCACCGCTTGCTCCGCTGCACAACTACGGCGAGGCGGCGGCGATTGAGTATTGCCGTGAGAAGTATCCGGAGCTGCCCAACGTGGCCGTCTTCGACACCTCGTTCCACATGACCATGCCCGAGGTCGCCTACACCTACGCCCTGCCCAAGGACGTGTGCGACAAGTATCACGTGCGCAAGTACGGAGCCCACGGTACGAGCCACCGCTATGAGTGGATGATGGCCAAGGAGATCCTGGGCTCGCGCTGCCACCGCCTGCTCTCGTGCCATTTGGGCAACGGCGCCTCGCTTGCCGCCATCGAGGACGGTGTATGCCGTGACACCACGATGGGGCTCACGCCGCTTGACGGCCTGATGATGGGAACCCGCTGCGGCTCTATCGACCCGGCTACCGTGTGCTACCTGCAGCGCGAGGGCGGCTACAGCTACCAGGAAGTCGACGACATGATGAACAAACAGTCTGGTCTGCTCGCCATCTCGGGTATCTCCAACGACGCCCGCGACATTCGCACGCGCGCCTCCGAGGGAGATGAGCGCTGCCTGCTCGCCTTCGATATGTTCGCCTATAAGGCTATGCAGCAGGCCGGCTCCATGATCGCTTCTATGGCGGGCGTGGATACCATTACCTTCACTGCTGGCATCGGCGAGAACGACTGGTCGATCCGCAAGGCCTTCTGCGACTGCTTTGAGTGGTTGGGCGTGCGCATCGACAACAACAAGAACCGTGAGGCCGTGGGCAGCGGCCCGCAGGTCATCAGCGCCGCCGGCTCTTCCGTCACGGTCATGGTCATCCCCACCGACGAGGAATACATGATCGCCCACGACGTCGAGCGCCTGACCGCGAATAACTAACGCACTCGTCAGCATTTGAACAAAAGGCCTCCAGAGCAACAGCTCCGGAGGCCTTTTTACTAGCAGGCGGAAATTCCAGTCCCAAAGTGATCATCACCAGTAACGCCTGCGCTCCCAGCAACGACACCCATCCATTCAGATCCTCAGCCCCAGCTCGTAGCCAAGCCGCCGTCCACCCCAGATCCCCTGAATGCCACGTGACGGTAGAAGGCCGTACGGGTTAACCCCTGAAAACATTCCGCAGACCAGAAACGCCCCCGTTCGTAGCTCCGAAGGAGCAGAACGGGGGCGTTTCATTGGTCGAGGACGTTTTCAGGGGTTAACCCGTACGGCCTTCGGGCGAGTGCGTACGCTACTCAGCCATCTGAGCCTGGACGGCGGTGATGGCCACGACACCCACGATGTCGTCGGCAGAGCAGCCGCGCGAAAGGTCGTTAACCGGCTTGGCGATGCCCTGCAGGATGGGGCCGTAGGCGTCGGCGCCGGCGAAGCGCTGGACCAGCTTGTAGCCGATGTTGCCGGCCTCGAGGTCGGGGAATACGAGCACGTTGGCCTTGCCGGCGACAGAGGAGCCGGGAGCCTTGAGCTGGGCGACGGTGGGGACGATGGCAGCATCGAGCTGCAGGTCACCGTCGATGGCGAGCTCGGGAGCCTTCTCCTTGCAGAACTTCACGGCCTCCTGGACCTTCTTGGCGACCTCGCCACCGGCGGAACCCATGGTGGAGTAGGAGAGCATGGCCACGTGCGGCTCAACGTTGCCCATGAAGGTGGACCAGGAGTGAGCGGAGGCGATGGCGATCTCGGAGAGTTCGTCGGAGGACGGGTTGATATTGAGACCACAGTCGGCGAAGATCAGCGTGCCGTCGGTGCCGAACTGCGGGGTGTCGGTGCACATCACGAAGAAGGCCGAGACCAGCTTGGTGCCCGGGGCGGTTTTGAGGATCTGCAGCGCGGGGCGCAGGGTGTCGGCGGTGGAGTGGCAGGCGCCGGAGACCAGGCCGTCGGCATCGCCCATCTTGACCATCATGGTGCCAAAGTAGGTGGCGTCCATCACCTGGGCGCGAGCCTGCTCGATGGTAACGCCCTTCTTGGCGCGGAGCTCGGCAAACTTCTGTGCGTACTCCTCGTGCTTCTCGGCATTGCGTGGGTCGATAACGGTAGCGCCGGGAACGTTGATCTCGTCGGGGTTGCCCAGGATGACGATCTTTGCCAGGCCCTCCTCGATGATTTTGGTGGCCGCGACGATAGTGCGCGGATCCTCGCCCTCGGGCAGGACGATCGTCTTAAGGTCGGCCTTGGCGGCAGACTTCATACGGTTTAGGAAATCGCTCATGTTACTCCTTACAAGCGTTTTGCTAAGCTCCAGGCCCTCGGCTGTACACGAATAAACCCGCTGCTAGCGGGTTTACCTTTCAATTATGTACGCCGCGGTGCTTGAGCTTTCCTTGTGTGGCAAGCTCATTATAGGACGCATTAGCGCTATAATCGCTCTGATAAATATGTCTCGAAGAATGTTCGAGAAAAGCCCAGCTAACGAGCCCGTGGCTTTTGACAAGGAGTATCGATGCAGATTACCTCAGGCCTGCCTGAAGGCTTTAACGCCGGCGCGTACGACATGATTGTCGTCGGTGCTGGATATGCCGGTGCCGTTTGCGCCCGCCGTCTTGCCGAGACCATCGGCTATCGTGTTGCCGTTTTGGAGCGCCGTAGCCACATTGCGGGCAATGCCTTCGACTGCACTGACGAGGCGGGAATCCTTGTCCACGAGTATGGCCCGCACATCTACCATACCTTTAACGAGCGCGTGCATAACTTCCTGTCGCGCTTTACCAAGTGGACGGATTATCAGCACAAGGTGCTCGCCAACATCAACGGTACCCTTATGCCCGTGCCCTTCAACCATGCGAGTCTCAAGCTCGCCTTTGGTGACGAGCGCGGCGAGGAGCTGTATCAGAAGCTCGTGGAGACCTTTGGCAAGGATGTCAAGGTGCCCATTATGGAGCTGCGTAAGAAGAACGACCCGGATCTTGCCGAGGTCGCCGATTACGTCTACGAGAACGTCTTTTTGCATTACACCATGAAGCAGTGGGGCCAGACGCCCGACCAGATCGACCCCTCGATCACCGGCCGCGTTCCCGTCTTTGTAGGCGATGACGATCGTTACTTCCCGCAGGCTCCTTTCCAGGGCATGCCGCAGGACGGCTATACCG
>UROJ01000073.1 GCA_900549335.1 uncultured Collinsella sp. | reverse complement strand
GCTGCGCACGAGATCGGCATCGGTATCGATGCCATCAAGAAGGGCCTCTCCAAGCTTCGTGTGCCGGGCCGCATGGAGGTCGTGGAGTCGAAGGACGGCCGCGTGATCTGCGTCGTTGACTATGCGCACAACCAGCTTTCGTTCCGTTCGCTTTTCTCGTCGGTCAAGCGCGCGTTTCCCACTAGCCCAGTCATTGCAGTGTTTGGCGCTGCCGGCGGCAAGGCGCAGGAGCGCCGCGAGCAGCTTCCGCGCGAGGCCGCACCATATTCCGACCTGATGATTTTTGCCAACGAGGACCCGGCTCACGAGGACCCGATGAAGGTCTGTCGCGAGCTTGCCGAACATGTTCCCGGCGATACGCCGAACAAGATCATCCTCGATCGCGAAGCCGCTGTGCATGCGGCGTTCAAGGCGGCGCGCGAGGAGTACGTCAACCCCGATGCTCCTACCATTGTCTTGCTGCTGGCAAAGGGTGACGAGGAGCTCATGCACGTGGGCGACGAGTTCGTGCCCATCGAGAGCGACCTTTCGTTGGCCAATCGCCTGATCGATGTTACCCAGTTCGACTAATGAACCATGACGGCGGCGCCCTGAGTGCGCTGTCGCCATAAGCGTGTTCCCTCAAGCAAAGCATGCCGTCCAAGTCCAAACCCTTCTACGTAAACGGAGTAACCATGTCCCACAACACCCTGCCGACCGTTGCCGAGCTTTCGGGCGAGATGCGCGAGCGCTTGGCCAAGGTCAAGTACGTCTTTACCGACCTGGATGCCACGATGCTCGCACCCGGCTCGTGCGTGCTGCGAGACAACGACGGCAACCCCTCGACCAAACTCGTCGAGGCCGTCGTGGCGCTCGCTCGCTCTGGTATTCAGGTGGTTCCCACCTCGGGCCGCAACCGTACCATGATCCACGAGGACGCGCGCGTGCTCGGCCTCAACTCCTACATTGGTGAGATGGGCGGCCTGGTCATGTACGACCTCAAAGCCAACGATTGGGAGTATCTGACTGGCGACATGCCTTACGACCCCGCCTGCGGCCTTACTCCGCACCAGGTGATCGAGCAGACCGGCGTGTGCGAGAAGATTCTTGCCCGCTGGCCGCACAAGATCGAGTATCACAACGACATGTCGACCGGCTACAAGTACCGCGAGGTCACCGTCGGCATGCGCGGCGATGTGCCCGACAATGAGGTCCAGGCCATCCTGGACGAGGCCGGCTGCGGCCTGGTGTGGGCCTGTAACGGTCACCTGACGCATCTGTCCAAGCCGACGACGCTCGAGCTCGATCGCGTCGAGGACGGTCGCGCGTTTAACATCAATCCCGCCGGCCTCAACAAGGGCGTTGCCATCGCGCGCTTCTGCGAGCACCTGGGGATCGAGCGCGAGGAGACGCTCGCGCTCGGCGATTCCGAGTCCGACTTCTACATGGCCGATCACGTGGGCACGTTCTGCCTGGTCGAGAATGGCCTGACGAGCGCCGGCGCGCCCGAGTTCCTGGCTGCTTGCGAGAACGCTTTCGTTACGCGCGGCAAGATTGTCGACGGCTGGGTGGCAACGGCCGAGCTGCTAGTCGCGGCTCGTTCGTAGCGCGGTCCTATCGCGCTGAGCCATATCTTTTCGAGAGAGAATCTGGTGAGGTAATGTCCGATATCGAGAATCCGGCAGGCGACACGCGCCCGATTGGCGTGTTCGATTCTGGTTTGGGCGGTCTGACGGTTGCGCGCGCCATCGCGACGGCGCTGCCGCACGAGTCCGTCTACTACTTCGGCGACACCAAACGCTGCCCCTACGGCACGCGCACCGAGGATGAGGTGCGCTCGTTTGCGTTGCAGGCGGGCCGTTGGCTGTCGAAGCACGACGTCAAGATTATGGTCATCGCCTGCAACACGGCGACAGCTGCGGCCTTGCGTCTGGCCCAGCAGGTGCTCGACGTTCCCGTGATCGGCGTGATCGCGCCGGGTGCCCGTGCGGCAATCAACAGCACCCGCTCGCGTCGCGTGGGCGTGCTCGCCACCAACCTCACCATTCGCTCGGGCGCCTACACGCGCGCCATTCAGGATCTAGATGCCGGCGTCGATGTATACGGTTGTCCTGCCTCGAGCTTTGTCGAGGTTGTCGAACACGAGCTCGCCTCGGGTGCACATCTGCAGGAACAGTGGCTTGAGAATGAGGACATCTTCGATACGCCTGCCGTGCGTGCGCTGGTGGGTGCCACGGTTGAGCCGCTGCGCGACCACGGTATCGATACCGTGGTGCTCGGCTGTACGCATTTTCCGCTGTTGGTGGGACCTATCCGCCATGCGCTGGGGCCTGGGGTGCGCGTCGTGAGTTCCGCCGAGGAGACCACGCGCGAGCTGACCGATATCCTCACGCGCCGCGAGCAGCTGGCGGGCGACGCCGCCGAGCCGCAGCATCGTTTTGCCACGACGGCCGATAACATTGCCGAGTTTGCGGTGGCGGGCAGCTTTATCTTTGGTCAGCCGCTCAAGAGCATTGAGCATATCGATATCGATGAGCTGAAATAGATGTAAGGCCGCCGCCAAAGTCTTCGCCACATCTTTTGCCGAAAGGATATTTCTATGGAGTACATGCAGGTCAACCGCGCCAACGGCCGCGCCGCCAACGAGTTGCGCCCCGTTAAGCTCACCCGTGGCGTCATGAAGCACGCCCACGGCTCGTGTTTGGCCGAGTTCGGCGACACGCGCGTGCTGTGCGCCGCCACTATCGAGGAGGGCGTGCCGGGCTGGCGAAAGGGAGCTAAGGCCGGCTGGGTGACCGCGGAATACGCCATGCTGCCGGCGTCGACCGGCAAGCGCTGCAAGCGCGAGCACGCCAACCGCAAGGGCCGCTCCATGGAGATCGAGCGCCTCATTGGCCGCAGCCTGCGTACCGTCGTCAACATGAAGGCGCTCGGCGAGTACACCGTCACCGTCGACTGCGACGTGATCCAGGCCGATGGCGGCACGCGTACAGCGAGCATTACCGGCGCCTGGGTGGCGCTGCACGACGCCCTCGCCATGTGGGTCGAGGCGGGCAAGATCGAGCGCATCCCGCTTACCGGCCAGGTGGCCGCCATCTCTATGGGCGTTGTCGACGGCAATACGCTGCTTGACCTCGATTATTCCGAGGACAGCCATGCCGAAGTCGACATGAACCTCGTCGCCACCGACACCGGTGAGATGATCGAGCTCCAGGGCACCGGCGAGCAGGCGCCCTTTGACCGTAAGCGCCTCAACGCCCTGCTCGACCTGGGCGACAAAGGCATCGCCGAGCTCATCGAGCTCCAGCGCCAGGCCCTCGCCTAACCTACCAAAAAGTGACAGGTTTATTTTGGCAGGTTTTATCTGGGAAAACGTCGAAGTATAAGACTGCCGTTGATTGAGAGGGGAGAGGCGGAGGCCCTCGTCGCCCTCGGCGCGGCATTGCTATAGAGACAAGGAGACCACTCATGGCACTTGAGAAGATCGACATCGACACCCTCGACCCGGCGGCGACCATTGTCGTGGCAACGGGCAACGCCCATAAGCTCACCGAGATCGAGGCCATTTTGGGCAAGGTCATGCCCGAGGTTCGCTTTGTGGCGCTCGGCCAGCTGGGCGAATTTGAGGACCCCGAGGAAAACGGCACGACGTTTTTGGAGAACGCCATCATCAAGGCGCAGGCTGCCGTCGAAGAGACGGGGCTCATGGCCATTGCCGACGATTCGGGCCTGGTCGTCGACGCGTTGGACGGTGAGCCCGGTGTGTATAGCGCGCGCTACGCGGGCGTTCACGGCGACGATGCCGCCAACAATGCCAAGCTGCTCGTGAATCTGGAAGGCGTGGCAGACGAGGACCGCACCGCGCGCTTTATGAGCGTCGTTGCGCTCATCGATACGGACGGCCTGGTCACCTATGGCGAGGGCGCCTGCGAGGGCTCTATCGCGCACGAGGGCCGCGGCGATCACGGCTTTGGCTACGACCCGCTGTTCCTGCCGGTCGACACGCCGGGCAAGACCATGGCCGAGCTGACGGCGGACGAGAAGAACGCCATCAGCCATCGATTCCATGCGCTCGAGCACCTATCCGCCAAACTGACGGGCGAGGAGTAGGCCGTGCGTGCGGTGGTTCAGCGCGTGCTCAACGCCGGCGTGACGGTCGACGGCGAGTGCGTGGGCAAAATTGGGCGCGGCTATCTGGTGCTGTTGGGCGTGGGCCACGGCGACACGCGCGCCGAGGCTGATAGGCTGTGGGGCAAGCTCCGGGGCTTGCGCATTAACGAGGACGAGAACGGCAAGACCAACCTGGCACTTGCCGATGTCGACGGCGAGGTTCTCGTAGTGTCGCAGTTCACGCTGTTCGCCGATTGCCGTCACGGCCGCCGCCCATCGTTTACCGATGCCGGCGCCCCCGATGTTGCCAACGAGCTCTACGAGTACTTCCTGACGCTTGTGCGCGAGGACGTCGAGCACGTAGCGCATGGCATCTTCGGCGCCGACATGAAGGTCGACCTCGTCAACGACGGTCCATTCACCATCGTTCTGGACACGGACAATCTGTAAGTAGTCAATTTGGGACGGGGCTTATTTAGCTACTTGCGTATGGCGGCAGCGGGGTGCTATAGTATTAGAGTTTTGTCTATCTTAGGGGTATTATCCCCTTTTTGAATTGCACCTTCTGGAGGCCCTGTTCATGGAAGAGATGGAAGTCAATCACGTCGACGACATCCACGAGAAGCTGACCGATATGGTGGGCGATCGCGTCAAGGTGAAGGCCAACATGGGCCGCACCCGCGTCGTCGAGCGCATGGGCACCATCAAGAGCGTCCACCCCGCCGTCTTTATCGTCGAGGTCGACGAGCGCCGCGGCCGCAAGTCGCGTCAGTCCTACCAGTATATCGATGTCCTCACCGGGCAGGTCGAACTGTTTGACCCCGAGAGCGGCGAGCATATCTTTACCCCGCTCGGCAACCAGCTCGAGGAGCACTAGCGGTGACCGATCGGTCCCTCACCCTTACCGCGCCGGCAAAGATCAACCTCTACCTGGGGGTTCATACCGAGCGCGATGACCGCGGCTACCACAGGGTCGATTCCCTGATGGCAGCTGTCGGTCTTTCCGATACCGTGACGGTTACGCCGGCACAGGCGCTGACCGTCCAGACGGTTCCGGCATCAGATTTTCCCATGCAAAAGAATACGGCGTATCGGGCTGCGGTTGCTATGGCCGAGCATTATGGTCGCGAGGCAAACATCTGCGTGACGATTGAGAAGCGCATTCCATTGTGCGCCGGCTTGGGCGGCCCCTCGACGGATGCGGCCGCGGTCATTGCCGCCTTGGCGGAGCTCTGGGGAATTGATCGCACCGACCCCGCGCTCGACGACATTGCGCGGGGCATTGGTGCCGACGTCCCGTTCTTTTTGCACGCGAGCCCTGCATTCTACGTAGGTGGGGGAGACGTGCTGGCAACTGAGTACCCTGCGCTGCCCGCAACGCCCGTCGTGTTGGTCAAGCCGCGCGAGGCAAGTGTTTCGACAATTGAAGCCTATCGACGTTTTGACGAGGCCCCGGTGCCTGCAGACAAGCCCGGCGCGATAGCTTCTGCCTTGCGTGCTGGTGATGCCGAGACGGCATATGCGCTCATCCATAACAACCTGGGTGTCATTTCCGCACAGATGGAGCCGCAGATTCAAACGGTTCTCGATTGGCTGCGTAAACAGGACGGCACCGTTGCTGTAGATGTGTGCGGATCGGGCGCCTGCTCGTTTGCCATTTGCGACACGGCCGCCACGGCCGAAAGGCTTGCCGACACTGCCCTGCAAAACGGCTGGTGGTCCTGCGCGACGGAGCTCATTCCCAACACGGTTCGCATCGAAGTGCCAAAGAAGTAAAAATTTCTCTAGCACACGACGGAAATCTTTGTTACTATAGTCGAGCTAACGGGTTGTGGCTCAGTTTGGTAGAGCACTGCGTTCGGGACGCAGGGGTCGCTGGTTCAAATCCAGTCAACCCGACCAGAGCATGAGGAGGGACCGCTTCTTGCGGTCCCTTTTTTTAGCTACTGTTGTGATACCGCGATACCCGCGGTATACTCATTCGAGCTTGTCTCGCTGTATTGTGGAGGTCTACATGTTTGGACTGAGGGCTCCTGAGCTCATCATTATTCTCGTCGTTGTCCTGATTATCTTCGGGCCCAAGAACCTGCCGAAGCTCGGCAAGTCCCTCGGCTCTACCGTCAAGAATATCCGTGAGGGTATGGAGGGCGACGATAAGGCCGAGACCAAGCAGGCCGAGGAGGTCGTGGTCGAGCAGTCCGAGGAGGACAAGGAGATCGCTGAGCTCGAGGCCAAGCTCGCTGCTGCCAAGAAGAAGCAGGCAGAGGACAGCGACGCGGACGCAGAGTAGTCCCATCCCTTTGGGGTGAGCACCTGACCGGCTTGCCCGCAGGCTAGCCGGTCTTTTTCGTTTTGTTGACAGTTGATTGTTTGATCAGAGTTGGGGAGATATCCGTATGGACGCAAGCCAGATCGTACTGACCGCTGAGGGCCGCCAGAAGCTCGTCGAGGAGCTCGCTTGGCGTGAGGGCGATTACGCCAAGGAGATCGTCGAGGACATCAAGGAAGCCCGCGCGTTCGGCGACCTTTCGGAGAACTCCGAGTACGACGCCGCTAAGGACAAGCAGGCCCAGAACGCCGCTCGTATTGCCGAGATCCAGGCCATCCTCGCCAACGCTCAGGTTGCTGCCACCACGGGCGACCTGACCGTCTCCATCGGTTCCACCGTTTCGCTGATTGATCCCAACGGCGAGGTCATGGAAGTCACGCTCGTCGGTACCACCGAGACCAACTCGCTCGAGCACAAGATTTCCAACGAGTCTCCGGTCGGTCACGCCATCATTGGTCACGGCGAGGGCGACTCCGTCGAGGTCGTTACGCCTTCCGGCAAGACTCGCGTCTACACCATCGCCAAGATCGCACGCTAGACCACGGTCCCGCGTAAAGGTATGTTTTCGCTCCCTGGGACCGAATCCTGGGGAGCGTTTTAGTTTGAGGAGCTAACTTATGGCAGAGAACCAGAACGCCGCCGATCAGGCATCGACGCTCAACGACGAGCGCGCCACCCGCCTGGCCAAGCGCGCCGCCCTGTTCGAGGCGGGCCAGAACCCCTATCCCGAGCACTCTGAGCTTGAGGACTACGTTGCCGATATCGAGGCTAAGTACGCCGAGCTTGCCGATGGCGAGGATACCGAGGACGTCGTGAAGATCGCCGGCCGTGTGGTCGCCAAGCGCGGTCAGGGCAAGATCATGTTCATCGTCGTGCGCGATGCGACTGCCGAGATTCAGCTGTTTTGCCGCATCAACGACATGGACGAGGCTGCCTGGAATACGCTCAAGTCCCTCGACCTGGGCGACATCCTGGGCGTGACCGGCGTGGTTGTGCGCACCCAGCGCGGCCAGCTTTCCGTTGCCCCTAAGAGCGCGACCCTGCTTGCCAAGGCCGTTCGTCCGCTGCCCGAGAAGTTCCACGGTCTTTCCGACAAGGAGACCCGCTATCGCCAGCGCTAT
>UROJ01000072.1 GCA_900549335.1 uncultured Collinsella sp. | reverse complement strand
CCGCAAGCGCCGCAAGGCCAAGGCCTCGGCATAAGACATCGTTCAGAACCACCACAATGGGGACAGGCATTTTTGTGGTGGTCGGGGCTTCCAGACCATCACAACATTCGATGAAAAACTCGACTTTGGCGAAAAGCGTCGAATGTTGTGATGGTTTTCGTTGTGGACGGCGCGGTTTTCGTTGCGGGCAGTACGGTTTTCGCTATGCACGGTGCGGTTTCGCTGCGGAACCGCCAGTCCGCAGCCTGCCAGCCCGCCGCCCTCGTTACGTTTTCGCTGCATTTAGGTAAAGCACCTGCTCCAAGCGGCGTTGGCTTGTATACTAGAGCGGTTTATCTGTTATGCGGAAGGGAGCGCCTATGGCACTCAGCGAGAAAGACGTGCGCGGCATCGCCGAGTACGCAAAGATCGCACTGACCGATGACGAGCTCACCCAGATGACGTCCTACATGAACGACGCCGTCCAGATGCTCGAGCCCGTCTTGCAATATGACTTGCCCGACGTGGAGCCCACGTTCCATCCCATCGGAAGCCTGTCCAACGTGATGGGCGATGACCTGCGCGAGCCCGAGCGCGACCTGCCGCTCGACGTCGCGCTCGAAAACGCCGGCAGCGCGCGCGACCGCTACTTCCGCGTGCCGTCCATTTTGGGAGAGGGGGAGAGCGAGTAATGGCGCAGAGCTTCGATTCCCTTACCGCCGCCCAGATCGCCGCGGGCGTTGCCGCCGGCGACTTTACCGCTACCGAGGTGGCCCAGGCCTCCCTTGCCGCCATCGAGGCGCGCGAGGGCGGGGTCCAGGCATTCCTGCAGGTGGCGCCCGAGCTTGCGCTCGAGGCCGCTGCGCGTGTGGATGCCGACCGTGCCGCAGGCAAGCCGCTGCCCCCGCTCGCGGGCGTGCCGCTGGCCATTAAGGACAACATGAACCTCGTGGGCACGCGCACCACCTGCGCTTCCCGCATGCTCGAGGACTACCAGAGCGTCTACACCGCCACCTGCGTCCAGCGCATGCTCGATGCCGGCTGCCTGCCCATGGGCAAGGCCAACATGGACGAGTTTGCCTTTGGCAGCTCCACCGAGAGCTCGGCGTTCCACCGCACCAACAACCCTTGGGATACCGAGCGCGTGCCCGGCGGCTCTTCGGGCGGCTCCGCTGCCGCCGTCGCTGCGGGCGAGGTCGCGCTCTCGCTGGGCTCGGATACCGGTGGCTCCATTCGCCAGCCGGCGTCGCTGTGCGGCGTGGTGGGCTTTAAGCCCACGTATGGTGCCGTGAGCCGTTACGGCGTGGTGGCCTTTGGCTCGTCGCTCGACCAAGTGGGTCCCTTTGGCCGCACGGTCGAGGATGTCGCGCTGGCCATGAACGCGCTTACCGGTGCGGGCCACGATCCCTACGACTGCACCAGCCAGGATTGCGCCGTCGACTTTACCGAGCATCTCAACGACAGCATCGAGGGCAAGCGCGTGGGCATCATCCCCGCGTTTATGGAGGCCGAGGGTCTGACGCCCGAGGTTAAAGCCGCTGTTCAGCGCGCCGCCCAGGAGCTGCAGAACCAGGGTGCCGAGCTGGTCGAGGTCGACCTGCCGCACCTGGATGCCGCCATCGCCGCCTACTACGTCATCGGCCCGGCCGAGGCGTTCTCCAACCTGGCTCGCTTCGACGGCATTCGCTACGGCTATCAGGAGGAGGGCTGCGCCAACCTGTCCGACCAGAGCTCGCTTTCGCGCGCCCACGGCTTTGGTGCCGAGGCCAAGCGCCGTCAGATGCTCGGCGCCTACCTGCTGAGCTCGGGCGTGTACGACAAGTACTACTATGCCGCGCAGAAGGCCCGCACGCTCATCACGCAGGACTACGACGCCGCGTATGCCAAGGTGGACACCATCCTCATGCCCGCCTCGCCGCGCACGGCCTTTAAGTTTGGCGAGATCAGCGACCCCACGCAGATGTACCTTTCGGACCTGTACACCATTTCGCTCAACATCTGCGGCAACGGTGGTATCTCGGTGCCGCTGGGCCTGGGCGAGGATACTCAGCTGCCCGTTTCTGCCCAGCTGGTGGGCCCGGCGTTTAAGGACCGTCAGCTGCTCACGTTTGCCCGCGCCCTGGAGCGCGGCTTTGCCGATGCCGCCACGGGAGCGCCCGCGCTTTCCGTCGCGCCCGATTTTGCCGGGAAGGGAGGCGAGCTGTAATGAAGGGGCTTTCCGAGGTCCTGCAGGATTGGGAGGCCGTGATCGGCCTGGAGATCCACACCGAGCTCACCGCACTCGATACCAAGATGTTCTGCAACTGCAAGCTCAGCCACGATGACGAGCCCAACGCCAACGTGTGCCCGGTGTGCCTGGGCCTGCCCGGCGCCCTGCCGGTGCCCAACAAGCGCGCCATCGAGAGCATCGTCAAGGCCGGTCTCGCCACCAACTGCGAGATTCAGCGCCACTCGATGTTCTACCGCAAGCACTACTTCTATCCCGATATGGCCAAGAACTTCCAGACCACGCAGGGCCCGGTTGCCTTTGCCATGTACGGTCATCTGGACCTGGACGTGACCGGTCGCGGTGCCGCCGAGCGCCCTGACTGCGCGTTTGGTGAGGCCGAGGCCCAGAGTCTGGCGAGCGCTTCGGCCAACGCCGAGGGTCTGTCCACGTCCATGTCCTCTACCATGCGCGAGAGCAATCAGCGCGCCGGCCATCTGGCCAGCTATGACGCGTCCAACCTGCAGATGCCCGAGCGTCGCGAGGACGGCTCCTACACGGTGCCCATCCGCATCTTGCGCATCCACATGGAGGAGGATGCCGCCAAGATGGTCCACGTGGGCGGTGCCGAGGGCCGCATTACCGCCGCGGCCGAGTCGCTCGTCGACTACAACCGCTGTGGCACGCCTTTGATTGAGCTCGTGACTGAGCCCGATCTGCGCACGCCCGAGGAGGCTCGCCTGTTTATGGAGAAGCTCCGTCGCATCTTTGTGACGCTGGGCATTTCTGACTGCTCCATGGAGAAGGGTTCCATGCGCTGCGACGGCAACGTGTCGCTGCGCCGCCGCGGCGAGACCAAGCTGGGCACCAAGACCGAGCTTAAGAACCTCAACTCGTTTAAGAGCCTGCACGACGGCCTTGCCTACGAGATTTGCCGTCAGGCCGAGGTGCTCGAGGAGGGCGGCATCATCTATCAGGAGACCCGCCACTGGGAGCCCAGCCGCAAGCGCACCGTGGTCATGCGCGTTAAGGAGACGGCCGACGACTATCGTCTGTTCCCCGACCCCGATCTAGCGCCGTTCGACTTGGACGACGAGTTTATCGACCGTTGCCGTGGCGAGATCCCCGAGCTGCCCGATGCCAAGCGCACCCGTTTTGAGGCCGACTTTGGCATTAAGACGGCCGACGCCGAGCAGATTGCCGGCGACCCCGAGTTTGCCGACTTCTTTGAGGCCGCCGCTGCCGGTATGGCCGGCAAGGAGGCCCAGACGGTCGCAAACCTGCTGGTGAACGAGATGATCGCCTACCTTAAGGGCGCAGGCGTGTCGCTCGCCGAGTCCGGCATCGCGCCGGCTCAGGTGACAGCGCTGGCTAAGCTGCTGGCGACCGATGCCATTAGCTCCAACCAGGCGCACGAGGTCTTTGGGGCCATGGCCCAGACCGGCGACGACCCCAACAAGATCGTCGACGAGCGTGGTATGCGTCAGGTGAGCGATGCCGGCGCGCTGCAGCCGATTGTGGACGAGGTGCTGGCAAACTGTGCCGAGCAGGCGCAGCAGTATCGTGACGGCAACCAGAAGGTCATCGGCTTTTTGGTGGGCCAGTGCATGAAGGCGAGCCGCGGCAAGGGCAACCCGAAGCTCTTCAACGAGTTGCTGAGAACGTCGCTCTCGTAAACGGGAACCGAGGGGCCGGGCGCAGGGCCTTGCCTCTCAATTTCGGACAGTCCTGACTCACGACGGAGGCGCCACTGGCGCCTCCTGTTCGTGCGGAACTCATTGAGAGGCAAGGCCCTGCGCCCGGCCCCTCGGCTCCGTGACGACTCGGTCGTTCGGGTCAGGCGGGCTGAATGGAATAGAGTGAATGGGCGCGCCGTTGGCGCGCCCATTGTTTTGGAGGGAACTCATTTTGAGCAAGCACCCGCCCTGCCGGGGCTCCCGGGTTCTGCAACGACTCGGCCGTTCGGGTCAGGTGGGCTGGATTGAATTTGGTGAATGAGGGCGCCGTTGGCGCCTTCATTCTTTATATATGTTGGGAGCGCCAAGCGGTGGGGGTGGTGCTGGTGTATTGTCTGAATGCTTGGGCGAAGGCGGCCTGCTGAGGGTAGCCTAGACGCTCTGCAACCTGCGCTATCGTTAGCGAGCTGTCGGCCAAAAGGTCCTGTGCTCGCTCCATACGGCGTCTGCGGATGTAGGCGCCCAGGGACTCGCCAGTTTGGGCCTTAAAGGTGGCGCATAGTTTGGAGCGGCTTGTGTAGAGCCTCTCGGCCACCTCGTTGATACCCACACGTCTGCCTTTGTCGAGCGCGCGCTCAATCATTGCCGTTGCTTCTTCGGCAATGGTTATGCTGACGCGTGTGTCTGCCGCCTGCCGCGCCTGCTTGTGGGCCGCGCGCGAACAGGCGAGCTCCGCGACCATGGTCTCCACAATGCCTTGCATATAGACGTGTCCGCCTACGGTACGGGCGCGTTCCTCGTTAATCCGGCACAGCGTGTGGCAGATGGCAGACGTTGCTTCCTCGTGCCACGACTCGGCAAACGCCTCAAAGACCCCCGCGAACTCAGTGGGATACCGATGCTCCAGCTCGTCAAAATACCCGGGCAAAAAGAGCACCGAGCGCGAGTGATAAAGCTGCCCTGCAAACAGCGGGCTTAACTCCTCGCCACAGTTATCTTGGATAAAGCTGCACACGGCATTGTTTGGCCACGGTCCATGCAAGGGTTTAAGGTTCGCAGGCGTTATGCCAGTCTCGGGCATGCATGTAAGTGTGGGCGCGCTGACCTCGCTCACGCAGGCGTACGGCTCGGGTGTGTATTCGGCCAGGTACATATCGTGCGTCGGGGTAATGAAATGCTCCATGACGATGCAGGTTGGGGAGAGGGGCATGATCCATGCGTGTCCGCGTGCCCGATCGTTTGCCACCTCGCCGGTAAAGACAGCGCCCTTGCCGGAAAGCTCCAGGCCAAACTGCTCAAACTGCGGTGCGTAGAGCTCAGTTATGTCGGTCGCGGCCCGATGCATTTTCAAAAGCGTCCCCTTCCTTTGCGGAAACGTCCACGCCTGGCTCGATTGTATGTCTTGGCTAACATATCAATGATAAGTTGATTGCGGTTAACTCTCAAGCCGTTAGAAAGGAATCTCATGGCAAAGGAATCAAAAAGGGAAGGTGGAGACATCGGCGAGTTGCTCGCGTATGCCGGTGACCGCAAATTCCTAACGTATTTGGGCATGGCTCTCTCGGCGCTCTCGCAGCTGCTGAGCTTTGGCCCGTACGTGTGCATCTGGTTTGTCGCGCGAGACCTTATCGCTGTGGCACCTAACTGGAGCGAAGCCACCGATATCGCGATGTATGGCTGGTGGGCCGTGGGTTTTGCCCTGGCAAGCATCGTAATTTATTTCGTGGGGCTCATGTGCACGCACCTGTCTGCGTTTCGCTGCGCGTCCAATATCCGCAAGACTACGAGCGAGCACCTGCTTAAGCTGCCGCTTGGCTACTTTGACACACACGCCACCGGTGAGCTGCGCCGTATCGTAGACGGATGCGCCGCCTCCACCGAGACTCTGCTCGCACACATGCTGCCCGATATCGCCGGCGCCACCGCCATGGTCGCAGGTCTGCTCGTGCTGCTTTTCGCTCTCGATTGGCGTTTGGGCGCGGCATGCCTCATCTCGGTGGCCATTTCGTTTGGCGCCATGGCCACCATGATGAGCGGCAAAGGCGCCGAGTTTATGAAGGCCTACATGGGCGCGCTGGTCAAGATGAACAAGACCGGTACCGAATACGTACGCGGCATTCCCGTGGTCAAGGTGTTTCAGCAGACGGTCTACTCCTTTAAGGCGTTCCACGACGCGATCGCCGAATACGCCGACATGGCGCAAAACTATGCGGGCACGTTCTGCCGAGGCCCGCAGGTGCTCAACCTTACCGCGCTCAATGGCCTTGTGGCATTTCTTTTGCCCGTGGCGTTGCTGTTGGCGCCGGGCGAGACGGACTTCGCGCACTTTATGGTCAACTTCACGTTCTACGCGATCTTTTCGGCCGTGGTGCCGACGGCCATGACCAAGCTCATGTTTGTGGGCGAGGCCTCTCAGATGAGTGCCGATTCACTGGCTCGTATTCGAAGCGTCATGGATTCCAAGCAGCTCTCCGTGCCCGCCCAACCCAAGCACCCTGCCGGCGGCGACGTGCGATTTGAGGATGTGAGTTTTACGTACGAGGGTGCCGAAGCACCTGCCGTTAGCCATGCGAGTTTTAGCGTTCCCGCTGGTAGCACCCTCGCTCTGGTGGGTCCCTCGGGTGGCGGCAAGTCAACCTGCGCAAGCCTGATCCCGCGTTTTTGGGATGTTTCCGCAGGCCGTGTGCTCGTAGGTGGTGTGGACGTTCGCGACATGGACCCGCACGAGCTTATGGACCAGGTTGCCTTCGTGTTCCAGACCAACCAGCTGTTCCGGCAAACACTTGCCGATAACGTGCGTGCCTCCAAGCCCACGGCCACTGACGACGAAGTGCGTGCGGCCCTCTCCGCAGCTCAGTGCGACGACATTGTGGCCAAGCTCCCGCAGGGTATTAACACCATGCTCGGTGCTGGAGGGGCATATCTTTCGGGCGGCGAGGTGCAGCGCGTAGCACTCGCCCGCGCGATCCTTAAAGACGCGCCTATCGTGGTGCTCGATGAGGCCACGGCGTTTGCCGACCCCGAGAACGAGGCGCTCATCCAGCGTGCCTTTAGCAAGCTGGCGGTGGGTCGCACAGTCATTATGATCGCGCACCGGCTTTCGACCGTGGTGGGGGCCGACAAGATCGTGGTGCTCAACCAAGGTAGCGTGCAGGAGACTGGCACCCATGCCGAGCTGCTGTCCCAAAACGGTCTATACGCCAAGATGTGGGCCGAATACGAACAGGCCGCGAGCTGGAAGATCACTGCTGCCGCGGATGCCGCCGTCACGAAGGGAGGCGAGGCCTAAATGTTCGCCTCATTCCAAAAGAAGTACTTCCTATCCGATAAAGGCGTCGCCGGCGTAAAACGCGGCATTTTCTGGACCACGCTCACCAATCTCATTACCATGGCCGGCATGGGCTTTTTATTCCTGGTCATGGGCGGTTTTGTCGAACATCTCGCCAGCGGGGCTGACCTGCCGGATGCCCTGCCGATCGTGGGCGGCCTCCTGGTCTTTTTCGTGTTGCTCTTTGCCTCTAACTGGCAACAGTACTACTACACGTACTGCATCTTTTACGAGGAGTGCGGCAAGCAGCGCATGGGGATTGCCGAGCGCTTGCGCAAACTGCCGTTGTCGTTTTTCGGCCGTCGTGATCTGGCCGATCTAACCGAAACCATCATGGGCGACGTTCAGACTATGGAGCATGCCTACAGCC
>UROJ01000071.1 GCA_900549335.1 uncultured Collinsella sp. | reverse complement strand
GCTGCAGCACAACGCGGCGCACCTGGGTATCGCCACGGGCGCCTGCCTTGCCGAGGCCACGACACGTTACCTCCCCCGCTTCGTCGGGCGCACGGTGCTCGCCAGTGCCTATCTCGCGACCATCGCCACCGCCATGGCCGAGGTCCTGGGCGGCGCGATTGCCCTTCAAATGCTCTTTGGGCTGCCCGTGCGCGCGGGCTGTGTCATCGTGGCGGCAGTATCGATGGCGATGCTCATGACGAACTCCTACAAGCATGCCGAACGCTGGATCATCGCCTTCGTAGGCGTGGTAGGACTCTCGTTTTTGGCCGAGCTTGCACTAGTCAAGGTCGACTGGCCGCAAGCCGCCGCAAGCTGGATCACGCCCAGTATGCCCACTGGCTCTGCCGCGATTATCGTGAGTGTCCTGGGTGCGGTCGTTATGCCACACAACCTTTTTCTGCACTCCGAGGTCATCCAATCCATGCACTTCGAAGGCCAAGGCGAGCAGGTTATCGAAGAACGTCTGCGCTACGAGCTCTTCGACACGCTCTTTTCGATGGGCGTGGGCTGGGCAATCAACTCGGCCATGGTCATCCTGGCCGCAACGACCTTCTTTGCGCACGGCATGGTCGTAGACGACCTCGCCGTCGCAGCGGCCACGCTCTCCCCCATTCTGGGCCCGGCGAGCTCGACCATCTTTGCGGTAGCGCTGCTGTTCGCGGGACTATCGAGCAGCGTGACAGCGGGCATGGCGGCGGGAACCATCACTGCGGGCATGTTCGACGAGGAATACGATATCCACGACCGACATTCCTCGATCGGGGTGGCGGCCTGTTTCGTCGGCGCAGTGACGGCGTGCCTGGTCGTCCCAAATCCTTTTGAAGGTCTCATCTGGAGTCAGGCACTGCTGTCGCTTCAACTGCCGATTACGGTCTTTGTGCTCATACGGCTCACCAGTTCACCCCGCGTCATGGGCAAATTCGCCAACTCGCGTCCACTCAACGCGCTGCTTGTAGGGATCGGTGCCATCGTGACGATTCTCGATGTCGTGTTGTTGACAGGGATGTAATGGGACGGGGCACCTACCCAGGCAAACGTCTCGATCTGTAACAGGAAGACCCGCTTTTGATGTCTAGATGTTACAGATCGAGATCATTCCGAGGGACAGCTCCGTTTGTCTCAATCTGTAACACGTAGACCCCGTTTTCACTGTTAGATGTTACTGATTGAGATCTTTTGCCGGACGGTTTTGGTTTGTCTCGATATGTAACAAGTGGGCCCAATTTCCACTTCTAGATGTTACAGATCGAGACATTTCTTCAGCTCCAACCTTTTGTCTTAATCGGTAACAGATAGACCCGTTTTGAGCCGTTAGATGTTACAGATTTAGACAAAAGGTCGGCCGGATTCACGACAGTCATGGTCGGCTAACAGCAGCCGTAATCCCTTGGGGACGGAGGAAAAGGGTCCCGGCCGGGATATCCGACCGGGACCCTTGGACAGAGCTATGTTCGGCTTTCGCCGTGTGCCTGAGAGTTACTCCTCGACGAGCTCGAACTCATCGGGGCCGACGCCGCAGACCGGGCACACGTAGTCCTCGGGCAGCTCGGGCGTATCGACCTCAACCTCGTAACCGCAAACGATGCACACGAACTTATACGTCTTCTTCTCCTCAGCCATGATGTTCTCCTCTCGAACGCGACCGGTGATGTACTTCATCTATTAGTATAGATTCTCAATAATATAATGCAAGTATTTTTAAAACATTTCTAGCCTTGATACGAGGACGCCTTCGGAGGCGTCTTGCCCTTCAGGACCTTATGGTAGTAATCGTAGGTGAGCGGCGTCTCGTCGCTCAGGCGCTCGGCATCCTCGACCTCGCCGATAAACAGTAGATGCGTGCCCGCATCCACAGTGTCGATCAAACGGCAGCTAAACAAGGCCGTCGCGTGCTCGGGCACATAGGGCATGCCCAGAGCCGTCTCGCGGGTCTCGTATTTGGCAAACTTGTCATAATCGCTGCTGGTGCGGAACCCAAAGTTGCCGATATAGAGCATGTCGGCGGTCTGATCGATCACAGTCAGCGCGAACGCTTTGGCCGATGCGATGACGCCCGAGGTGACGTTGTCCTTGTTCACGGCAACCGAAATGCGCGGCGGCATGGACGTCACCTGCACCGCTGTGTTGATAACGCAGCCGGCGCGCAGCCCGTCTGCCGCGGCGCTCACCACGTACAGACCGCTCGGCATGGTAAAGAACGCAGTTTTGTCCATAACGATCACTCCCCTAGCTCGGGTTGGAACCTCATGGATGTATGTACCCACAAAAAAGGCAGCGCCCATAACGGACGCCGCCTTTGAAACATATGTGTCAGAACAGTAAGAAAGATGAGACACCCGCAGTTGCGGTGAAATAGGGACTGAATAGCCCCTCAAACAGGCAAAACAGTCCGTATTCCATCGCAACTTATACAGAGCACCTAGCGGTTGCGTTCCTTGAGGGCGCGGTCGATCTCGCGTTGGACATCACGCTTGGCCATGTCCTCGCGCTTGTCGTAGAGCTTCTTGCCGCGACCCAGGCCCAGCAGCAATTTTACGCGACCGTCGGTATTAAAGTAGAGTTCCAACGGAACCAGCGCATAACCACGGTTGCGAAGTTTGCCGTCAAGAAAGTCGATCTCCTTGCGGTGCAGCAGCAGACGGCGCCGACGGTCGGGATCGCGATTCCACACGCCACCATGGCTATAAGGGTGGATATGCAGGCCGACGAGCCAGCACTCCCCGCCACGAATCAGTGCAAAGGTATCGGTAATCTGGCACGCGCGCTCGCGAATCGACTTGACCTCGGTACCGCTCAGCTCAATACCGCACTCAAATGTCTCATCGATAAAGTACTCGTGATGTGCCGAGCGATTCTTGGAAATGAGCTTGCGCTCGCGCTTACTGGGCATCGCCGGCCTCCTTGGCGCCATCGGCGTTTGAGCCCGCAGCCTCGCGCTTTGCCCTGCGCTCGGCATTAAGCTCGGCATCACTCTCGCGCACCAGCTTGATAATCGCCGCGCATGCCTCCTCGCCCACCAGGTCGCGGGCACGGACCGTCAGACGCGTAGCCTCCTGCTTGTCGCCGTCGCTTGCAGCATCGGTCGCGCACATGATCAGGCAGATGGCGATCTCGGCCGAAGGCGAGGTCGGCACGCCCTGCAGGGCGAGCTCACCCATCACATGGTCGTCACTCTCGTCCGCGGCATCCGGATAGGTGGTATGGATCTTGTTGAGCAGGCGCGTCGTATGCGCATCATTGGGCGCCAGGCGCAGCGCCAGACGCGCGCAGCCCACGGCAGCCGAAATGTTCTCGGTCTCGGGCTCCAAGAAGTACTGACCCAAGTTGGTGTAGGCGCGTGCGGCGCACTTACCGTCGCTCGCGCGCTCCAGCACCGAGAACGAGAGCGATGCCCACTCCTGCTTGTCCTCAAGCGCGCGGAACAGCTCGGCCAAGTCCAAGCGATAGTTGCAGTTCATGGGATCCCAACGCACGGCCTGCATCAGGGCATTCCGAGCACTCACATAATCCTGCTGGCGAATGTAGGCAAACGCCATGTCAGAGTACAGGCGATCAAACGGCACCTCGACCTGCACCAGCTCGCGCGGATCCTTCTCCACGCGGCGATAGGCCAAGCGCTCAAACTTGCTATCAAAGCTAAAGTATTGGCGCTTCTCCTCCGTCTTGCACTCAGCATCAATATACTCCTCGGCGAGCTCCACCAGACGCTCCAGCAGCGGCGTCGCCGTAGCCAGGTCGCCCTGCGCCAGATAGTTCTCGGCATACGTGATGTCTTGCAAGCTGATGGGCAGATCCATGGCTACTCCTCGATCTGAGCGAAACACGGCAGGCGCCGTATATACGGTCAATACACAAAACCCGGGTCTCTTACGAGGCCCGGGCGTTCAATTTTGGTAGCCCGTACCAGATTCGAACTGGTGATCTCCGCCTTGAGAGGGCGGCGTCCTAAACCGCTAGACGAACGGGCCATATGTAGCAAATGCAATGGCTGGGATGGAGGGAGTCGAACCCCCATTGACGGAACCAGAATCCGCTGTCCTGCCATTAGACGACATCCCAATGACTGCATCGCTGCGCTCGGCTGTGCCTTTGCGCAAGAAAGAAATATACGGGAAGTCCGGCCGTGACGCAAGCCCCAATTTTGACTTTTTTGAAATTCAGTCAAATACGGCCAACACGTGAAGGACCTGTGAAGTCGACCGCTGCACACGAAGGGCAAAACGCCGCGAGCGGTAGCCATCAACCGTTGGCAGATTCTACCGCGAAAACGATAGCACCACGCAACACAATCGAAGTATCAATGATCACGTAGATATCGAGGCGCCATGGACGAAGAGCTTGATTACCTATGGGAGACCCTGGGCCTCGAGATCACTGCTGACCTTTGGCCCGAACGGGACAAAATCCATCCCACTCTGCGCCCCGCCATCACGGTGATGCAGGCAAAATACCGCCGTGCATCCTTTTTGATCATGCGGATGTCATGGCACGCGGGACTCCCCGACCTTAAGCGAATCCAGGCAAGCCTCGTCGAGCTGTCCGGTATGCCGACCGTCATATCCGAGGCGCACCTGGAGCAGCGCCAGCGCGAGCGACTGCAACAGCAGCGGATCCCCTTTATCTGCCCCGGCGTTCAGGCATATCTGCCCTTTATGGACGAGGAGTACTGGAGCGGCAAGCCCAACAAGCACGTAAAGGTCTACGATCCGCACGAATGGGCACAGCTCAAGGATTGAGCCGAGCGAGCCCGCCGATGGAAAACACGTCCCACCCTGAGCGCTCAAAACGGGTCGCACTTTCCGCAGCCGCTACAGCAACGCCTCGGCCCAAGCCGATTCCCTAAAGCCAGGAATCGCAAAGTCGTCG
Source organism: uncultured Collinsella sp. (assembly GCA_900549335.1). Taxonomy (GTDB): domain Bacteria; phylum Actinomycetota; class Coriobacteriia; order Coriobacteriales; family Coriobacteriaceae; genus Collinsella. The sequence continues at coordinate 3,056 of UROJ01000071.1, read as the reverse complement.
CCCACCAGCAGTGGGCGCTTAACCAGCATGCCGTCGGTCGCCAGCAGCTCGTAGCACCCCCGATCCGTCATGCCCGCATCCAGACGCGCCTTCAGGCCCAGCTCTCGATATTTCATGCCCGACGAATTAAAGAAGCGCCGCACCGGCAGCCCCGAACGAGCAATCCAGGTCGCAAGCTCATCAGCCGTGGGATTGTCCAAAACGATATCGCGGTCGATATACTCTACCCCGTGTTCGTCCAGCCATGCCTTGGCCTTCTTACAGGTCGAGCACTTGGGATATTCAACAAACAGTACGGTCATGGGAATCCTCCGAATATAGATCGGCCAACGCAGGCACACGCCACACGAGGCGCCTTCGCATGATGGGCCAATTGTAGCCCACGGGTCACACACTAAACGAACCGTACCCCGAATCCGCGTTTGATGAACGGCAGCAGCTCCATTGCCTCGGGCGTGATATGACCCGCAACGTTCATGCGCTCGTCACCGGGAAGATCGACCCGCGCAATCTCAAGCTCGCCTTCGTAGCGCCCATAGCCGCTATTGCTCACAGCGATCGACCCCGCCTTTCGAAACAGGCCGGCACCGGCATCCGTCGGCACGGAATCCGGCTTAAGCGTCGTACGCGACTCCTGAGACCTAAAGATGAGGGTGCTCGAATCGGGCCGGTCGTGATGAATCTGCCCACGTACATAGGCATAACCGGGCTCAAGCTCGCATTGCAAGTCCACGTATCCGGCGGAAACTTGAGCAAACTGCGCCCAGCCCGCATCGGAAAGATCGGGGTCGCCGACCAACACAATGTCGCAATCGGCGCCATGTGCAAGCTCAAGCATGTTGAGGGCAACCTTTGACGCGCGACCGCGCTGCGCCTCGACCGTCGGCAGTCCCTCGAATACCGGCCCGCGAACGTTAGCATCACCCGGCACAAAAGCCATGATTTCGAATCCAAGCGCCGCAAGACGAAGATTCACCCGAGCAATGTCCTCCAGAGCTAAACCGGTATAAGGCTTGGGGTAAAAATTGTGGCAGGCGGCAAAACGAGTCACATCGGCACCGGCCTCACGCCACGATGCGATTTCATCAGAACTCACCGTCGATGCATTGACCACAATGCGAAATACACCGGACAGCTCCGCGACCCGCTGGGCGCTAAAGCCATAGTCCAAACGAAGGTATTCCAACCCCAGATCGCGCAGGTCCTCGATGCGCTCAAGCCCGAGCAAATCGCACGTGCGAGGCCCCACATCGGCAATGAGCGCAATGCCGCGGGCGGAAAGCAGCGACAGCACATGACGGACCTTATCGGCATACGCCGCTCCCCCATCCTCGGGAATATGCAGCGAGGTGAACGCATAGCGCGCACCCGCCGCGGCACCACGCTCAATTGTCCGCTCAATATCCTGCAGAGGGCTGGAAAGATAAATCGAAATACCCGTTTTCACGCTTCAACACTCCTTTAAAAAAGGCCGGCGGAGCAGTTAGCCCCGCCGGCACAACCATAGCATCAAGAAATCTGCCGCGCGCCGCGAGCCCTGAGCAACACGGCTCGCGATATCAAACTACTCGCCAAAGAACTCGTCGATCTTCTGCTCGTCGACGCCAAAGAACCACGTCAGGACAAAGCCGGCGGCATAGGCAAGCAGCATAGCGGCAACGTAGCCGAGCTGCTGGCCAGGAACGACGATCAGCAGGCCAAACAGACCGGAAACGCCCTGAGAAACCGTGCCGATGTGAAGCAGCGCCGCGAGCGCGCCGCCAAATCCGGCACCCAGGCAGGCCGTCACAAACGGACGAACGAGCGGCAGCGTAACGGCATACATCAGAGGCTCGCCCACACCGAGGATTCCAACGGGAATGGACTCTGCGACGTACTTCTTGAGCTTGGCGTTCTTGGTCTTAAAGTACAGCGCCAGACCGGCACCGACCTGACCGCCGCCAGCCATCATAAGGATGGGGAGCAGGTAATTGATGCCCTTGGTAGCGCCGTCGGGATCGTTGAGCATAGCGTGGATCGGCGTGAGCGCCTGATGCAGGCCGACGGAAACCAGCGGCAAGAAGCCTGCCGACAGGATATAGCCGCCCAGGACGCCCAGCTTCTCGAAGATAAAGGTCAAAACGCTAAAGATGGCAGTCGTCAGCCATGCGCCAACCGGCTGGATGACGAGCATCAGAGCAAAGGCGCCGATGATGAGCACCAGCAGCGGGGACAAGAACGTGTCGAGCGCGTTGGGCATAACCTTGCGAATCTGACGCTCCATCCAGGCAAAAAATGCGCCAGCGATAAGAGCCGCGATCATGCCGCCCGCTGCGGGGTTGTACTGCGCATTGGTGAGCGGCAGCAGAATGGCAGTGGCAGGATCGGCCGCGCCAGGCGCAAGCAGGGGCATGGCACTGTTGGCGATACACATCATGCCGGCGATGCCGCCCAGCGCAGCGGAGCCACCAAACTCACGTGCCGCGTTATAGCCCACCAAGATGGGCAGATAGGCAAACAGGGCCCAGCCCATGGAACGAATGCCCTGGTACCACCACTCGCCCGCAAGCGCGCCTGCCGTCGAGACGTTAATGACGTTGCAGATACCGTTGATGAGGCCAGCCGCAATGATGCCGGGAAGCAGGGCGACGAAGACATTGGAAATCTTCTTGAGGAAGGCCTGAACCGGCTTGGACTCGTACTTTGCCTTCTGCGCGGCCTTGTTTGTGACCGCAGCGTCGACCACGCTCTCGTCAGCAACGCCTTTCGCAAGGCCGGTGAGCTTGGAGAACTCTTCGAGCACCTTATTCACCTTGCCCGGCCCCAGCACGATCTGCATCGTGTCGTCCTCGACTAGGCCCATCACGCCGTCGAGTGCCTTAATGCCCTCCGTGTCGACGTTGCCCGCGTCTTTGACGGTCACGCGCAGGCGCGTCATGCACGCCGCGTTTGCCAGCACGTTGTCTTTACCGCCCAAAAGGTCCAGCAGCTTTTGAGCCAGCTCTTTGTTCGTCACAACTCCTCCTTGTATTGGGTATCTCGTCTGGATGTCATATCAGCTCACGCCGTACACCTAT
>UROJ01000070.1 GCA_900549335.1 uncultured Collinsella sp. | reverse complement strand
ATGTCAAAGATAACGGCGTCGAACGGAAATGCGGACACGGCACCCTCCCTAACAAAAGGGCGCCTGTAAGCAGGCGCCCGAACCATGCATTATCGGCGATTCTAACCCAGCAGCTTATCCAGCGCCACCGCAATACCGTCTTCATTGTTATTGGCGGTCACCATCTGGGCCACGGCCTTAACCTCGTCAACCGCGTTGCCCATGGCAACACCGGTTCCGGCCCACTCAATCATGGACTTGTCGTTCTGGCCGTCGCCAAACGATACGACCTCACTGGCATCGATGCCGAGCTTAGGCAGGGCACCCTCGAGTGCGCGGGCCTTGTCGATACCGGGCGCCGTGTACTCAAAGTACCAGTCGGCCGTAAACATGCCCGAAAGCGTCTGCTTAAAGGGCGCATACATCTCCTCGTAATGCGCCTGCAGGTAGGCCGGATCGCCCGCCGTCAGCAGCTTGTCCACGGGATAAGCATCAGCGACCTCATGCAGGCTCTCCACCTCGCGAATCTTAAGATCGCACGCGTCGCGCTCATACTTGACGATATTCTTCTGCGAGCCGTCAGGCAGCGTGATCATGCAATGGTACGAGTCCTCGACGTGCAAATCGCGACCGAGTGAAATCATAGGGATCACGTCAATATTACGCAGGTGATCAATCAGACGATGCAATTCGTCGGCAGGCATAGCCTGATCGAACAGCACCTCGTCGGTCTGGGCGTCGACGACGTGTGCGCCGTTAAAGGCCACCAGCAAACCGTCATGGTTTTGAAGGTCGAGCTCTTGCGCCAAGGCGTGCAGCCCCCATGCGGGACGGCCCGAAGCCAAAATGAGCTTAATGCCCGACTCCTGCGCCGCGAGCAGCTTCTCGCGCGTACGCGGGCTAATCACTTTCTGATCGTTGGTGAGCGTACCGTCGATATCCATCGCGATGGCTTTGATTGCCATATATGCCTCCCTGTCATTGAACAACCTTGTCTGAGCCATCATACAGAACACCCATCGCGACTCCGTTTACAACGGGAAAAATGTCATATTGTCCCGAACATGAACGGCGTGTGGTCGTGAAGCTTTATCGCTCAGGTCAAATACGTCTGCTAGCGACGCTCATCCGTCGGTGCGCCCTCGACGATCGCGATGCCCGCCGATGCACCTAACGCGCTGGCGCCGGCCTCGATGAATGCGCAAGCCTCTTCGTAATTATGGATACCGCCCGCCGCCTTGATTGCCACGGCATCGCCGAGCACCTCGTGCATCAGCCGCACGTCCTCGAGCTTAGCACCGCCAAAGCTTCTACCGGTCGATGTCTTAAGGAATCCCGGCTTGGCCTCCAGCGCGATCTCGCATACACGGCGCTTGGCGGCGTCGTCGCCGTCCAGCTTGCACATCTCGACGATTACCTTGTCAGTGATGCCATGCGCGCGACAAAAATCAGCAATGGTAGTCATCTCGCGCTCGATGGCATCAAAATCGCGGTTCTCGATCGACCCCTGATTCAAAACGTAGTCAATCTCGGTAAAGCCACACGTAGCGTATTCCTCAAACCTCGCAAGCTTCTCCTCAAGCGTCATAGTGCCCTGGGGAAAGTCGATGGCGCCGGCAAGGATGATGTCAGAGCCCTCGAGCATGGCGCGGCCCGTCTCGTACTCCTGAAGGTTCGCAAATACGCAGCGAAAGTTGTACTTTAACGCCTTCTCGACATACTGCTCAAACGTGTCCTCGGGGGCATCGATATAGTCGATGTATTTGTTGATGGGTTTGGCAAGCGTCATGCTGGGCCTCCTTGTTCAGGACTGACAACCGATTCGTGGTTTCACGCGAAAAACCACGTTCAATGTACGCCCGACATGCAAGGACAGCGTCCGCATTCCGACAAGTGGTATGAAATTAGCTGTAAACGTATATTTACAGACAGCGAATGGCACCGCACGCGGATGCCGACAGCAAGACATCCCCCCCTCAATACACCCTCATGCCCCTTTACTGTTTGCGACCAGAAATGATGAGCTGCACAACGTCGTTAGCGGTCGAATTCGACCTCTGACGACGTCACGCGACTCATCGTATCCGACCGACAACAGAAAAGGGGCACGTTCGCATAGCGTGGCGCGTGACGGTTGCAAAACCACCCCATTTGAAACAAACGCAAAAAAGTACTTGCAAAGACACGTTCCGACATATAAGTTGATAAAAGACCGCCGTTGCGGTTTTAAGTAGATCGAGCATATGAAGTTTCAGTTTTCAGCGTGTAAGAGAAGGAAGATCGGCAAAGTACAACCCCAAACGCAATGACAACTTAATGAGGTAACTGCCACATGTGAGGCACCCAGGGCATTGCTGTCTCGATTTTGAGCACGATGCCTTCCGCCTTGCATGGGCCGTTCCATCCCGCCCCTGCAGCAACTGCCTCACGGGCTCATTGAAAACCGCATAGCACCCCAACGTCAGCACATCACCCACGGCAAGCACATCACTCACGACAACCAACACATCAACAAACAGCACGAACATCAACCGATTGGAGAAGCTATGACAAACCACCACGCTGAAGACGGCGATAAGAAAAGCATTCTGGATGCCCGCATTGAGCGAGCATATGCAAACGAATATGACGCCGCCTTTGCCGCCGCGACCATCAAGAACTACGCGTCGCTACCGCTCGCGACGATCTTGGCCGACCACCCTCAACTGCTGAAGCGCTGCACAAAGATCATGGGCGACCCCGACATTCGCAAGCTGACAGACCCCTATGCCCCAAAACGCGACAACGATTCGTACGTTCTTACCGTAGGCTGCCTAGCCCATATGCTTACGGCGCTCGACACGAAACTCAAGCTCGAATGGGAACCCGACGAGCGTCATGAACTCGAAAGCAAGCGGAACACCCTGCGCACCGCACTGTTCCTTCCGTTGGACGGCCTCAAGCGCTGCAACGTCGAGCTCAATACACAGGCGCGGCAAAAGCCCGGGACCACAGGGCAGAAAACTCCAAGACCCCATGCGGCCATCGTCGACCGCAACCGATATAACCGCATGACCGCGCATTTTTCTGCCGAGGGAGCAGCCATAAGGACGCTGATCGACCTGCTGTGTCTCCTGAGCATCAACGAGCTATTTGAGGGCTATCTCGCCCTTGTTCCCGCGACGGCACCCAAGTCGGTAGCAAAGATCATCGAGACCTGCAGACGCCAGTTTGAGCGCCATCGCAATGGCAGCGAGATGAACGCCAGCATCGCGCAGTACTACGCGGCTCATTACAAAAATGACGGATGTGCCCCTGTCGAGCATCAGCTGCGGCTCGCCTACACCACGCCCGCCGCAACGCTCTATCGCTTTGGAGCCCTTGGCGCTTGCGAGCCGCACGAACAGGCAGCCTGCCCCACAACCGAGCTCGATCTCAGGCTCGGACGAACCCTGTAGCCCGCCAGCCCCTCCGCGGGCAACAATCCTATTCCACAACACAACCAACAGAAAGGAGTCCTCATGGACACCAATCATTCCCCCATCATCAGCCCCCTCACCATGCGTGAATCCGCCCGAGGCATCACGCTCACCAGCATTTACGATGAGATGCTCGCCCGTCGCGAGCTCTCCGTCATGGGAAACATCGAAACCCCGATGGCCCACGACCTATGCCAGCAGATCCGCCTGCTCGATGCCACCGACCCCAGCCGCCCCATCACCATATTTGTCGCCAGCGCCGGCGGAAGCGTGCGATCGGGTCTTGCGATCTATGACGCCATGCGCCTCGCATCGTGCCCCATCCGCACCGTCTGCCTGGAATTCGCCGCGTCCATGGGCGCCGTGATCTTTATGGGCGGCGACGATCGCCGTATGGCGCCCCATGCAGAGCTCATGATTCACGACCCGCTGATCCCCCAGGGGGCAGGCGGCTCGGCACTTGCGCTGCAGGAAACCAGCCGGCGTCTCATGCAGACCCGCAAGACCCTCACGCAAATCCTCTCGGACCGCAGCGGCCTCACGCCCAAGCGCATCCAGTCCCTCACTGCAAAAGACACCTACCTTTCGGCCGAGCGCGCCGTCGAGCTCGGCTTTGCCCACGAAATCCTCTCGACCACCAAGGAGGTCGCCCATGTCTAACCTCGCCAGCCGTCTCGCCGCATCTGAGTCCGCATCGTCCACCATCCTCGCCAAGGATCGAACGCTTTCCTGCGACACCCGCCAAACGGGACTCAACAACAATGCACTTGTGATCGGCCCCTCGGGAGCCGGCAAGACCCGAAACGTCCTCAAGCCCAACCTGCTGCAAATGAACGCAAGCTACATCGTGCTCGACACCAAAGGCACGCTCTGTCGCGAAGTGGGACCCGTGCTGGCAGCCCACGGTTACCGCGTGCAATGTCTCAACTTCGCCGACCTCAACACCGTCCCGGCCCTTGCGCCCGGCATCGAGCGCTGCGGCTACAACCCCCTGAGGCACATTCGCCGCAAGGCGGACGGCAGGCCCAACCAGCAGGACATCCTCTCGGTGGCAAAGGCCATCTGCCCCATCGAGGACAACAACCAGCCTTTTTGGGATCATGCGGCGGCAAACCTGCTGTCGTGTCTTATCGCCTACGTCACCGAACAGCTACCCGCCGACGAGCAGACGATCAGCTCGGTCATCAAGCTGATCGAGCACCTGCAGGACGGTGCCACGGGTCGATTGTTTGACGACCTGATCACGACCGACCCCCAAAGCTATGCCCTCTCGCTATGGCGGCGCTACGCCATTACGCAAAATGCCGAGCGCATGCACGCGAGCATCGTCGGCATCCTTGCCGAAAAGGTCATGTGTCTGGGATTCGACGGTGCGGCACAGCTCTATCGTGAGTGCCATCAGGTGGACTTCGCTTCCATGGGACACACCCCCTGCGCCCTGTTTGTAACCGTGAGCGATATTGACCGCAATCTCGATCCGCTGACCGGCCTCTTTATTTCGCAGGCGTTTATGGGCCTCATTCGTGAGGCCGATAGGCAGCCCGACGGCAGCCTGCCCGTGCCCGTGCGCTTTATGCTCGATGACTTCGCAAATCTGCAGATCCCCCAGATCGACAACGTGCTCTCGATTATCCGAAGCCGCAACATCTGGGCAACGCTGCTGCTGCAGTCGACCAACCAGCTCGATGCGCTCTATGGCGAAGCGCGCGCTCGCTCCATCATGGGCAACTGCGACACGCATCTGGTGCTGGCGTTCCAGGATCCCGAGAGTGCCCGGGTGTTTTCCGACCGCGCCGACGCGCTGCCCAGCACGCTCATGGCGACGCCGATTGATCGCTCGTGGCTCTTTGTACGCGGTCGCACTCCCGAACAGGTCGAGCGCTTTAGGCTCGAAGACCATCCGCTCTACGGGGAGCTGCCCGAGGCGCAGCGAGGCCATGCGGAGGCCGAGATCTAGGCACAGGGTTCTCGCAGCGCGCGGCGCCCCGGCGATATTCCACAAAGGCCGTGCGCCCCGGGACCACGGCAAAGCAAAGGGGCCCGCATCCGATAGGATACGGGCCCCTGACTATAAGACGCGATGCGTTAACAGCAGCGACTACTTGCGGTGAGCGCGGTAGAACTCGATGAGCGCCTGGGTCGAAGCGTCCTGCTCGGCTTTGGCGGCGTCATCGTGGAAGGCCGGGGTGATCTGCTTGGCAAGCTGCTTGCCCAGCTCGACGCCCCACTGGTCGTAGGAGTCGATGCCCCAGACCGTGCCCTCGACAAACGTGATGTGCTCGTACAGGGCGATGAGCTCGCCGAGCGCGAACGGGGTCAGCGTGTCACCGAAGATCGAGGTCGTCGGGCGGTTGCCCTCAAAGCAACGGGCCGGGACGATCTGCTCGGGCGTGCCCTCGGCACGAACCTCGTCGGCAGTCTTGCCAAAGGCGAGCGCCTTGGTCTGGGCCAGGAAGTTGCCTAGGAACAGCTCATGCACGTCCTGACCGCTATCGGTCGCAGGGTTGGCGGTATTGGCAAAGGCAATGAAATCGGCCGGAACCACCACAGTGCCCTGGTGCAGCAGCTGGTAGAAGGCATGCTGACCGTTGGTGCCGGGCTCGCCCCAGAAGATCTCACCGGTATCGGAGGTCACAGCGCTGCCGTCCCAGCGGACATGCTTGCCGTTGGACTCCATGGTGAGCTGCTGCAGGTAGGCCGGGAAACGGTGCAGGTACTGGCAGTACGGCAGCACGGCGTGGCTCTTGGAACCGAAGAAGTTGACGTACCAGACGTTGAGCAGGCCCATCAGCGCGACGGCGTTGTTCTCGAGCGGGGTGTTGCAGAAGTACTCGTCGATGGCGTGGAAGCCCTCGAGGAACTGTTGGAAGCGCTCGGGGCCGAGCACGACGATCAGCGACAGGCCCACGGCGGAGTCGACGGAGTAGCGGCCGCCGACCCAGTTCCAGAAACCGAAGGCGTTGGCGGGGTCGATACCGAAGGCCTCAACCTTCTCGAGTGCGGTGGAAACGGCGACGAAGTGCTTTGCCACGGCCTCGGCGTTCTGCTCATCAGAGCCGTCGATGGCGCCCTGGGCCTTGAGCTGCTCGAGCATCCAGGTCTTGACCTCGCGGGCGTTGGTGAGGGTCTCGAGCGTGGTGAAGGTCTTGGAGACGATGATCACGAGCGTGGTCTCGGGATCCAGGCCCTTAAGCTTCTCGGCCTGGTCGTTGGGGTCGATGTTGGAGATATAGCGGCAGTCGATACCGGCGTCGGCATAGGGACGCAGAGCCTCGTAAGCCATGACCGGGCCCAGATCGGAGCCGCCGATGCCGATGGACACCAGGTGCTCGATCTTTTTGCCGGTAACGCCCTTCCACTCACCGGAGCGCACGCGCTCGGCGAAGGCATACATGCGATCGAGGACCTCGTGCACGTCGGCGACAACGTCCTGGCCGTCGACGATGAGCTGGCCCTTCTCGGTTGCGGGGCGGCGAAGCGCGGTGTGCAGGACGGCGCGGTCCTCGGTGGTGTTAATGTGCTCGCCGGAGAACATGGCGTCGCGGCGCTCCTCGAGCTTCACCTCACGAGCAAGATCGCACAGCAGCTTGACGGTCTCATCAGTCACCAGGTTCTTGGACAGATCGAAGTGCAGGTCGCCGGCGTCAAAGCTCAGCTTGTTCACGCGCTCGGCATCGGCAGCGAACCAGGCCTTGAGGTCGATACCATCGGCCTCGAGCTTCTCCTGATGAGCCTCGAGTGCCTTCCAAGCGGCAGTCGACGTAGCATCGATAGGTGCGGCAACAGTTGCCATAGAGTCCTCCTCAGCATACGGGCGCACGCCTCCATGCGCCCGGACATTCAGATGCCACTATTCTAGCGCAGGTCAAGACTACAATCAGCGAGCGTTGCCAATCCGCCCCCAAACGGCAGCCGATCAAAAAGGGACAGGCTTATTTTGGCAGGTCAAACGCTTTACCAACCAAAAAACCCGTCCTTTTATGGCAAATATTAGGCCGCGGCGCAGACGCTACCGAGCAACTCACGCAGAGGAGACCCGATGCCCTCCAGCAGTTCGGGCGCGATAATGGCAAAAACGGGAACCTCGCCGGTGCCCACGACAGCAGGCACCTTGCCCTCCGAGACAATGCATCCATAAGGCACAAAGCCGTCTTCGCCGGCATCGAGCGCCGCCATGCGACGCGTGAGCTCGCGCGCAAAGCCAGCAGTATCGGCATCGCCAATCGCCAGGACAAAGTCCACGCCTTCGTCGGTCGCCAGGGCCACGGCTTCGTCGATCAGCTCGTCTCCCCCGTCGCCCTCAAACGAGCCGCAGTGGAAAAGCACACGCTCGAGTAGGGCTCGATCAAGCGAGCCGAGCGCCGCCGAGACGAGCTCATCGTGCGTATGTTTGTCACCGCCCAACACGACCAGCGCCTTGGTGCCACCGTAGTGAGCGACCAATCGTCCGCACCAGCGAGCCACGTCTCCATCCGCAACAAGGCGCGTCGGCATACCAAACCCATAATTGACCATCTTTTCCACAACCCTTCCGTGCGTATAGGCGGTATCAAT
>UROJ01000069.1 GCA_900549335.1 uncultured Collinsella sp. | reverse complement strand
TTCCGCGGAAGCACCCCTCTCGGTGCTTCCGTATCCCGTTAATGTCAAAGGCGCAATCCAAACTCCGAATCGAGCCCACGCAGACAATCCACGAGCCAATCGCCCGCAAACCTACTCCAACCCGGGGCCGGTAACGCACGCGCACTCGTTTGCCCGTGCATAGCCGCACTTGTCCGCGTGGGCGGGTGTCCTTCTTGCTGCGTCGAAGGGCACGGCAAGAAGGACACCGGCGCGAAGGGGTTCGCCAAGGTATTCCAGACCCAGAAGACCATCCTCATCGACGGCCACGCATTCACGGACCCCATAGTCGACTACGTGATCCGCAAGCGCAACCGCACATCCTGCGAGGTGAGGGCGCTCGATATGGATTTCTTCGATGCGGCCTCCCATGTAAGTCCGTATCAGCCTGAAGGCAATGCCGTTGCTGGGATGTGAAAATGCGACGAATGATTGACGATGGCTATCGGGAATCATTCGCGTCGGCAAGCAGCGCTGCCGCTCGTCCCTGAATTTCATTCCAAGGAATAATCTTGCGGATTTTGGCGCAGGCCGTTTTGTGAGAGCCCGCACGGCCCGCAGGCTCAGCGGCATCGAAGGCGCGCTGCACGGTATCTCCCGGTAAGCCCATCGCCTCGGCAATCCAAAGGAGCGATGCGGCGTTGCCGAGGTACCCGTAGCACCTCCGCGCACTCTTATTGGGTTTTTTCCGAGAAAATGAGCCACTGCCCGTCGTCTCGTTATCATTGAACCAGATGATCATATGCTCGCGCTCGTTGTCTCCGCTCTTGTCGGGAGAGTCGTGGACTTCAAGAACGTAGCGGTCCGAGATGGGATAATGCGCCTCCCTGCTTTCAAGAAGCTCGGCAAACTCCCGGCAAGTTATTTCGTGTTCTCCTTGATTCATCTGAATCCTTCCAGCAATTGGAATGCTTATCGGCCATCAGGTTTTACCGTCGCGTAGACGCGCTCATGCTTCAAAGCCATTCCTCAGGTACCCGATAGATCTTTTCCCTTGAACGACCCAATAACCGCCTTTCGAGACGATTGTACGTTCTCGTCCGGACACGATTCCTGCATATGTGCCCCGCACAATTGCCCCCTATGGGGCACCTTCCGAGGAAGGCGTTCTTTGGCAATGCCGTATTGTGAATCGCAGTGCCGATATAGCTAGTAATCAAACGAACCGGTTAATAAATTCTTTCCGGCACACCATTTTCTGCAAGATATTGCTTTACAGATTTAGCATAATAAATGAAACTGTCTACAGTTTTAAAATCTTTACGATTTGAAATGAACTGCTCATCTTCATCATAGTAATAATCATCATTTGGTGAATCATCAGGAACGAAATACTTTCCAGTCCTGTCATCGATTGCGATATTAATCCTCTTCATACAATACGTCCCTCTTGTACAACGGTTTTACGTCAACATTATTTTCAAAGAAATTTATATAATCAAATATGTGAGTAACCCAAATTGTAACCTCGATAGTACGCTCAGCAGAGATATCCCTCTTCTTTGCAGGTCCAATAGCATAAGCTCCAGTAGGGGTATACCATGTCATTAAACCCTCATTATCATCATCTGGAAACGTACCAGACATATCAAACCATGTAATAATTTGGTCATCATCGGTACTATCAATTAAATTGATCAATAAGTACTTATTACCGTGATTTTTATGAAACTCTTCAAAACCAGATTTTGAAAATTCTGTATTCAGTACATCCTCATCAAAACCACCAGCATACATATCAATAATATGAGAACCAAATTCTTTAATCTTCATTTGATTTGCACCTTCAATTTATGATCAACGCCTTTGACATTGTGCGGGAAAACAATTTCATCGTTCTTGCCCCAAGCTGGCACCAGCTTTATCCCTGGCCTACGCATAAAAGCAATTTTCTATTGAACGGTGAAGAAGGCAGACATGTTCTCTATTAATTCGTTAAGTCCAGGAGACTCCTCATATGATTTTAGAATGTCTCCTAGCTCATCATCATCATTCACCAGACCGATAATTTGCTCGATTATCTGGTCCTCGGTCTTGCCGTTAATGATTAAAATACGCTTGTCATCCATCTTATAGCCACCTTTTTCAGATGCCTCTCACAGTTCCATAATTATAAGTTAGCGTAGTTCTTTTTTTAATTTCATCTAAACTAAAGCCTTTCTTCAGTTTGCAGCTTGCAACCTTCAGCTTGCAAAGCAGCCTCTCACTAAACGTCATTAAGGGCAGAGACTACACCTCCGATGTCTCGATAACCTGGATAAAGGACGCGATGGTCGAGTCGACCAAAAAGCTAGCCAAATAAAAGCCTTATGTCACTGGGCAAAAGAACCCCCGGCGATCCTTTCCGCGGAAGCACCCCTCTCGGTGCTTCCGTATCCCGTTAATGTCAAAGGCGCAGCCCAAGCCCCGAATCGAGCCCACGCAGACAATCCGCGAGCCAATCGCCCGCCAGCCTACTCCAACCCGGGGCCGCCATACTTCCCCGTTTCCGAGTCGTAGTTCAGCACGGCGACCTCGCCGTGCTCCATGACGTTCCCGTCGATGTAGTAGTGGCTGGCGCTGTCGTGCCAGATACCGCGGTAGCCCGCGATGCCCGAGACAGCCTCGGTGTTGATGTGCCCAGCTATAACATCAAGGTAAAACTCATGCCCCACGTAATCGGGCGGCATCGTGGTAAACGACTCGTCAGACGTGCCGAGCTTCCAGTACTCCCCGGCCCCCTCGTCAATGCCGGCATGCACAAAGACCTGGCCAAAGGGGCTCTCATAAACGTAGGGGAGCTTGCGGACCCACGCGATGACGTCCGCGTGCTCGGCCTTTATGCGTTCAACCGTAAAGGTATAGGCCTTCTCGAACTCCCTGAGCCTTAAAAGGTGTTTGACGTGCCTGAATGCCTCGGCATCTAGGAAGCTCTTGGCCGTTGCCAGATTGCTGTCAGCAAGTATCCATGCCTGCGTAAAATTGGGATCTTTCACCTCGTCGATGTACTCGAGAAACATCTCCTCGTGGTTGCCGCGCAGCGCTACGACACGATCGCCGTACCGCTTTTGCAGGTCCATGACGAGCTCAAAGACCCCGAGCGAATCGGAACCTCGGTCGCAGTAGTCGCCAAGCAAAACCAGCTTGGAATCCTCGGCATCGAGGTCGATGGTGGAAAGCGATGCCTTAAAGGCGTCCAAGCACCCATGAATGTCACTCATAGCGTAGATATGCACGTATGACCCCCTGTTTGCGTTGGGACCCCGCTCGTTTGCTCCATACAGCACGGCGGCCCCTCTGATTTCGCGGGCGCCAGACAACTTTGCCCTGTCACGCCCCTCAACATGTTTAAAAGTATATCTCGCCGTGCGGACACAAATTTACGCTTGGGCCCTGTCTGCCCTGCGTGCGCTTGCCCCGAGGGGCAGACTTGTCCTTTCCCGCCCCACCCAAAAACTCATCCAACATTAATCTTGGCTCAAGAATCGCTTAATCTATAACCTGCACTATAGAGTTCGACCAAGGGCGGGGCGACGCCGCGCAACGCAGGCCGCCGAACGCAACGCTCGCGCCCGGGCAGATCGCCCGGCGTCGCGCCCATCGAACGAAAGGACAGGTCATGGACGACCTCGAAAAAGTTGAAACCATCCGCACCAAGTGCAACGTGAGCTACACCGATGCCAAGGCCGCGCTCGACGCCACCGACGGTAACGTTTTGGACGCCATCATTTGGCTCGAGTCGCAGGGCAAGACACAGACCACGTCGGCGCACGCCGCCACCGAGTCCGCGCCGGTTGACGAGCCCTCGGCCGAGATGGTCGCCGCGCAGGCCGCCTACGAGAAGTCGAGCGAAAAGACCGACTTCTCCAAGAAGATGGACAGCGTGTGGGAGTACCTCAAAAAGCTCTTCCGCCTGAGCCTGGACACCAAGTTTATCGCCACGCGCCGCGATGCGATTATCCTCAACATCCCCATCCTGATCCCCATCGTCGCGCTGTTTGCCTGGGGTGCCACGATATGGCTGATGCTGATTGGCCTGTTCTTTGGCATGCGCTACCGCATCGACAGCGACGGCGACGTGCCCGGCAGCATCAACAACCTTATGAATCACGCCGCCGACGCCGCGGACGGCATCAAGCAAAATCTGAACGACGACAAGTAATCGCAGATGGGGGCACGTATGGCACGAATCCTGATCGTAGAGGACGAGGAGAAAATCGCCCGCTTTGTGACGCTCGAGCTGGAGCACGAGGGCTACCAGGTGGAGCACGCCGCCGACGGCCGCACCGCCGTGGACATGGCGCTGGAGCGCGACTACGATCTGATTCTGCTCGATGTGCTGTTGCCGCAGCTCAACGGTATGGAGGTACTGCGGCGTATCCGCAAGCGCAAGGATGTGCCGGTGATCATGGTCACCGCGCGCGATGCCGTGATGGACAAGGTTGCCGGGCTCGATGCCGGCGCCGACGATTACCTGACCAAGCCGTTTGCGATCGAAGAGCTGTTCGCACGAATCCGCGTGGCGCTGAAGCGCTCGGAGGCCGTGCGGGCGGCTTCGGGCGTTGGTGGTTCCGGCGCCGGAGCGGGTATGGCGGGCGGCACGGCCGCCGGTATCGCCACAATGTCCCCGGCAACCGACACGGCCCAGACACCCGCCACGCCCTCCCCCGCCACGCTCACCGTTGACTCGGTCGCACTCGATCCCGACCGCCGTGAGGTTATGGTCGGCGGCTCACCCATCGTGCTGACCGCCCGCGAGTTCGACGTCCTCGCACTGCTTATGGCGCATGCCGAAACCGTACTCACGCGTGAGCGCATCGCGCACGAAGCGCTGGGCTACGAATACGTGGGCGACACCAACAACGTCGACGTACACATCGCGCACCTGCGCGCCAAAATCGAAGACGCTGGCGGTGCCCGCATCATCCAAACCGTGCGCGGGGTGGGCTATGTCTGTCGCGCGTAACACCGAAACCAAGCGCGTCACATCCATCGCCCGCGCCATCAACTGGAGCTATATGTGGCGCCGCCTGATGAGCTACGTCTGGCTCGATCTGTTGCTGGTGGTGATTGCGGCGGCGATCCTCGTCTATGGATACAACCAGACGCTGCCCGACAGCGCGTTTGCCGCAGGATGGATCCCCGGCGCCACCGTTCACGGCATGTCGCTGGCGCCCGCGCGCGGCTGGGACCTAGCAACACTCACCTACACCGTCGAGCTTGCGCGCACCACCAAGACCTTCCCCCTCGCGCAGGATCTCTTCGCGCTATGGCCCCTCTACCTTGTCGTTATGGGTTGGCAGATCATCAGCGTACTCAACATGCTCGGCGGCGCCCGACGTGTACGCCGCACCATGGCACCGCTCAACGACCTGGCCTTACGCGTGGACGAGCTCGGCCGCATGCAGCTCGCCGGCGGCAAGATGGAAACGCTGGAGCAGGCCATCGAGCGAGCGAGCGTCGACTCGCCGAATGTCACCACCGGCGACGCCGACCTGGCGAGCATCGAGGTCGCACTCAACCGTCTGCTGCGTCAGATGCAAGAGGCCAAGCTGCAGCAGATGCGCTTTGTCAACGACGCGAGTCACGAACTGCGCACACCCATCGCGGTGATTCAGGGCTACGTAAACATGCTCGACCGCTGGGGCAAGGACGACCCAGCTGTGCTGGCGGAGTCCATCGCCTCGCTCAAGGCCGAAAGCGGGCACATGCAGGAGCTCGTAGAACAACTGCTGTTTTTGGCACGCGGCGATGCCGGCCGCACCGCGCTGCATCGTGTGGATACCAATCTGGCAGCGCTCGTCGGAGAGGTATGCGAAGAATCGCAGATGATCGATGCCGGGCACACGTATCGGCTGGCTTTTGATGCCGCATTTGCCAGCGACCCGCGCTGCGACGCGTCCGTCGATGTCGCGCTCGTGAAGCAAGCTCTGCGCGTGATCGTGCAAAACGCCACCAAGTACTCGGATGCGGGAACGACCGTCACATTTGGCATAACGCCCGATGCGGGCTCGGGCACGATCGACATAAGTGTTGAGGACGAGGGCATCGGCATGAACCAGGAATCCGCAGCTCACGCGTTTGAACGGTTCTATCGCGCCGACAACGCACGCGATGCCGGCGCGCAGGGCTCGGGCCTGGGGCTTGCCATCGCCAAGTGGATCGTCGATAGCCACGGCGGCGTCATCGGCGTGACCTCGGTCGAAGGCGTCGGCAGCCGCTTTACGATTCGCCTACCGCGGTAGGGCACCCGCGCGAATCGAGGTCTAATACTTTTCCACGAAGTGAACGTCTGTTTTAGGACCCCTGAAGCATCCACATTTTTCGTCGGCAAAATCGCAGGATTCTAGTATCGAAACCGCAGGAAACGATGCCCTTAAAGTGTCGATGCTTCGGGGGTCCGATTTAGCTCCTTCACTTCTCGGAAAAGTATTAGACTTCAGTTTTTTGGCTGTCGCAAAAGTCGATCCCTCGGCATAAAAAGGGATAAGGCCATGCGGCCCTATCCCTTTTTGCTAGCTATGGCAGCTTGTGCGCTACTCGCGGCACAGATGCACGGCGAAACCGGCGAACTCGCGCTTAAAGTACACGAGCTTAGTGCCACCGTCGGGCAGCAGCACGCGCGACTCCTCGTTGACCTCGAGTCCGCGCTCGGCAAACCACTTCTCGGCCGCATCGATGTCGTTGACGGCAAAGCCAATGTGGCCCTTGGTGCCACGACCGTTCTGTTTCATGATCTCGACCAGCGAATCGTTAAAGTACGAAACCGGGGTCTCGATGACGGGCAGGCCCATCATCGTCGAGAACAGCTCCGCGATCTCCAGGGCGTCTGCCGGGTCGGTGGCGTTAATGCCCACATGGGCGACGCGCATGCCAAAGAGCTCGACCGGATTGGCGTTCTGCTCACTCATACAGTCAGCGCCTACTGAGCCATGACGTCGAGAACGGCCTTCTCGGCAGCGACGCGGTTCATGCCGGTCATGAAGGGCACGCCGCTCACGTACGGGCAGGTGAGGCCCTCGGGGGCAACGGTGGTGGCGATCAGCAGGTCGGCGCCCTCGTCGCAAGCGTCCTTGGCCTCGGAGATGGCGCACTGCACGATCTCATACTTGCCGGCATAGCCGTTGGCGTCGAGCATGGTGGCGACCTTCTGGGCAACAAGCGTGGAAGTAGCAGCGCCAGCACCGCAAGCCAAAACGATCTTCTTCATAGGTAGTGTCTCCCTTCATGGTTTACTTTAGGTAAGTGTACCGCAGCGAGCGATGGCGCTCGGCCTCGATGCGCTTTTGTGCCAGTTTGCTTGCACGCTGCGTATAATACATCTAGCACGCATTGTCATACCGCTTGTTTTACGAGCGACTGAGGAGCTCAATATGCCCGATTCCCGCACCCTCTGGACCGCCGTCGTCATTATTTGTATCGCCATATCGGTGTTCTTTAGCGTCAAAAAACGTACCACGTTTAAACGCCTGCAGCAGCTTATGGCCGCTAAGCAGTGGGACGAGTTCGATCGCCTGCTCGACGCCAAACTCACCAGCATGCTGTACCCGCGCTACAACCGCGACTACCTGCGCCTGAACTCCTATCTGCTGCGCGAGGACCACAAGCGCGCCGACGAGATGTTCGATTTGCTGCTGGGGCTCAACCTGCCCAAAATGCAGCGCGTCGACCTGGTAATCAAAGCTTTTAACTACTACGTTGGTCAGGAGAACCGCAAGAAGTCCAAGGAGTTGCTGCACGAGATCAAAGGCTTTGAGGGCGGCCAGGCCGAGGCAGTCGCGCACGAATGCCAACTGATGTACGACACGATGATCTTGAAGCGCCACAACGATATTCCCGAGCTGGAGCGCATGCTCGAGGAGGCCGGCGACGATAAGGTTAAGGGTTGCCGCTTGGAGTACCTGTTGGCCCTACAGTACAAGAACAAGGGCGACGAGGCCAAGTTCCAAGAGTTCCTTGAGAAGTCGGGCCGACACTCGATGGCTGTCAACGCGTAATGGGCGGCTTGTGCTAGACTTCTAGTCTCACGGGGGCGTGGCGGAATTGGCATACGCAGGAGACT
>UROJ01000068.1 GCA_900549335.1 uncultured Collinsella sp. | reverse complement strand
GGCATGATTTGCGCCTCGCTGGCAACACAGTGGAAGACCGGCCCCTTCGCGGCACTTGCCGGGGCGCGTCCGGACGACATTCGTCCCGATGCCGTGGTGCTGGGCTATCCATTGCTCGACTTTGCCTATGTGCGTGACATGCAGACGCGCGATCCGCGCATTGACTTGCGTGTGCCCAAGACGGGCGGCAAGACGGGGCGCGATTTGCTCAACGACTATCTGTCGATGGTGACGGGCGGCGAGGCGACCGATGAGCACCTGACCGACATTTGCCCTACCACGCACGTTTCGCGCCAGATGCCTCCGACCTTTGTGTGGGGCGTTTCGGACGATAAGACGGCGCCGGTCGCGCAGGTCTACCCGTTTGCGCAGCGCATGGCCGAGGAGGGTGTTGCATGCGAGATGCACGTCTTTGACCAGGGTGGCCACGGCCTTTCGCTCGGCAACGCCAATACCGCGGTCGACAACGAGGACAAGCAGGTTTCGGTCCGTCCCTGGATCCGCCTGGCCTTCCGCTTCCTGGAACGCCATATGTAAAAGTAGACTACTTGCCCGTTTCAAAAAGCCTACTCAGAGGAGGAGCCATGCTTGAGGGTACGTATGTGGTTTTGGCCCAGACGCCGGTGGGGAGCAAGCGCGGCGAGGTGACGTTTTCACATGGGGTGAACGGCGCGCTCAGGGCAGTACTAAACGTCAAGGGTCTCAATATCGCTCTCTCGGGTGCCCGCGCTGAGTGCGATTTCTTTGAGCTCTCGGGTACTATCTCCCACGTCTTGATGGGCAAGGCGCCCTTTACATGCACGGGGTCGGTTGAGGGTGATCGACTCACTGCTACCGCGCGGTCGGGTTCCATTTCGATCTCGCTGAGCGGTATGCGCAAAGAGCTTTCGGGGCGCACCGCATAAAGTTTGCGCAGGTAAACATCGGTATTTGACTTTATATAATAGTTCAGAGCGCTATCATTTGTCGTTACGAGTTGGTTAGCCCCGGTAAACGGTTAACCGCGTCTAACGAAAGGATGAGCGCGTGAAGCTCGATACACTCGAGATTGGAAAGGACGCCGTTGTCGCATCGGTGGCATCGGACGATCAGGCACTCCGACAGCATATTTTGGACATGGGTCTAACGCCGGGCACCGAAGTCACCATGATGAAGTACGCCCCCATGGGTGACCCGCTCGAGATCCGCCTACGTGGCTACGAGTTGACGCTGCGCAAGGACGATGCCGCTCGCATCGAGCTCGTGGGTATTCACGACACCGATACGGGTCCGCGCGCTAACGCCGCAATCGGCACGACGGAGCATCCGGCCCTGGGCGAGGGGACGTATTCGCCCCGTGCGGCAAAGACGGCCGTGCCCGAGGGCGCGCCGCTGCACTTTGCCCTCGCCGGCAACCAAAACTGCGGCAAGACCACGTTATTCAACCAGCTGACGGGCTCCAACCAGCACGTCGGTAACTTTCCCGGCGTGACGGTCGACCGCAAAGATGGCACCATCCGTAACCATCCCGAGGCGAGCGTTACCGACCTGCCCGGCATTTACTCCCTGTCGCCGTACACAGGCGAAGAGGTCGTGAGCCGTCAGTTCATCCTTGACGAGCGCCCGGACGCCATCATCGACATCATTGACGCCACCAACATCGAGCGTAACCTGTACCTGACACTGCAGCTCATGGAGCTTGACCGTCCTATGGTCATCGCGCTCAACATGATGGACGAGGTGACCGCCAACGGCGGCGCCGTGGACGTCAACCTGCTCGAGAGCCTGTTGGGCGTGCCCGTTGTCCCCATTAGCGCTGCCCGCAACGAGGGCATCGGCGAGTTGGTGGACCACGCCCTGCACGTGGCACGGTTCCGCGAGCGCCCTGGTCGCCTGGACTTTTGTGCGCCCGACGGCCCGGACGGCGGTGCGCTGCATCGCTGCATCCACGGTATTGCTAACCTGATCGAGGACCATGCCGTGACGGCGCACATTCCGGTGCGCTTTGCGGCGACCAAGCTGGTCGAGGGCGATGAGCTGGTAACCGAGGCGCTTCACCTGGATCGCAACGAGCTCGACGCTATCGAGCACATCATTACCCAGATGGAGGGCGAGGCCGGCACCGACCGCCTATCTGCGCTGGCCGATATGCGTTTTAGCTTTATCGGCGACGTGTGTGGGCGCTGCGTAGTCAAGCCGCACGAGAGCCGCGAGCACGTGCGTTCCGTCAAGATCGACCGCATCCTGACAGGTCGCTATACGGCCATTCCGGCGTTCCTGGTGATCATGGGTCTCGTCTTTTGGCTGACGTTTGGCGTGATCGGCGCGGCGTTGCAAGGACTTATGGAGGACGGCATCGCTGCCATCATCGCCTCGGCCGATGCGGGCCTCAAGGCGTTCGGCACCAACGACGTGGTGCGCTCGCTGGCTGTCGACGGTGTGCTTACGGGCGTGGGCAGCGTGCTGACCTTCCTGCCGATTATCGTCGTGCTCTTTTTGTTCCTCTCCATTCTGGAAGACTCCGGCTACATGGCGCGCGTGGCCTTTGTCATGGATAAGGTACTGCGTCGCTTTGGCCTGTCGGGCCGCAGCTTCGTGCCTATGCTCGTCGGTTTTGGCTGCACCGTGCCGGCTATCATGTCGACCCGTACGCTCCCATCCGAGCACGACCGCAAGATGACGGTCATGCTCACGCCGTTCATGAGCTGTTCGGCCAAGTTGCCGGTCTATGGTCTGCTGTGTGGGGCGTTTTTCCCGCAGGCGACGGTTCCCGCCATGGTCTCGCTCTATCTGATTGGCATTGCGGTCGGTTGCATCGCGGCTTTGGTGCTCAATCGCACGGCATTTAAGGGCGACCCGGTGCCGTTTATCATGGAGCTTCCCAATTACCGCCTGCCGAGCGTCAAGACGACGGTGATGCTGGCATGGGATAAGGCCAAGGACTTTATTACCAAGGCCTTTACCATTATCTTTGCCGCTACCGTGGTCATCTGGTTCCTCCAGACGTTCGATATCCGCTTTAATGTGGTCGCCGATCAGTCGCAGAGTCTGCTTGCCGGTCTGGGTAGCATCATCGCTCCGCTGCTGGCGCCGCTCGGCTTTGGCGACTGGCGTGCGTCGACGGCGCTCGTCACCGGACTTATTGCCAAAGAGAGTGTCATCTCGACCCTCACCGTGCTTTTGGGTGCAACGTCACCCGCGGCACTGTCGACCATGTTTTCGCCGTTCACCGCCTATGTGTTCCTGGTCTTTACGCTGCTGTACCCGCCCTGCGTGGCTGCCATCGGTGCCGTTAAGAGCGAGCTAGGCGCGCGCTATGCCGTTGCCGTGTTCGCGTTTCAGGTGGCAGTCGCCTGGATTGTCGCGTTTGTCGTGCATTCGGCTGGTATATTGCTGGGGCTGGCTTAGTTATTTATTGACGGCGCAACCTCTATGTACCGAATTGTTTTCGGCCCCGTATCTGTTGCTGACGGATGCGGGGCCGTTGCTATATAATCGCCTCCGCTCAAAATGATTGGAGACGTTATATATGAGTCAGGCAAGGCAAGACGGTATCGCGCTCAAGCAGTGGCTCCCGCTTATCGGGCTCGCCTGTTGCGCGTTCGTGTTCAACACGTCGGAGTTTATGCCCATCGGCCTTCTGACTGATATTGCCGCGTCGTTCTCGCTCACCGAGGCCCAGGCAGGCATCATGATTTCGGTCTACGCCTGGGGCGTCATGCTGCTGTCACTGCCGCTTATGGTGTTTGCCTCGCGTTTTGAATTCAAGCGGATGCTGCTCGGCGTGCTCGCCGTGTTCTCCTTGGGCCAGTTCCTGTCCGCTGTGGCACCGACATATCCCATCCTGGTCTGTGCGCGCCTGGTGGTCGCCTGCGCGCATGCCGTGTTCTGGTCAGTCGCCTCGATTATGGCCTCGCGCCTGGTCGACACCCGTCACGGGGCGCTCGCCATCAGCATGATCGCCACGGGCTCGTCCATCGCACAGATCTTTGGCCTGCCGATCGGCCGCGCCATCGGCCTGGCCGTGGGCTGGCGCATGACGTTTGCCGTGGTCGGGGCTTTTTCTGCCGTCGCGGTGGTGTACCAGGCCGCCGTGTTCCCGGCCATGCCGGCGGGCGAGCGCTTTACCGTCAAACAGCTGCCCGAGCTGCTCAAGAACCCGTTCCTGATCGCGCTCTACGCGGTCACGGTTTTTATGGCGACCGGCTACTACGCGGGTTACAGCTATATCGAGCCGTTCCTGGCACAGGTCGCGCACGTCGACGCAAGCGCTATTACCATGACGTTGACGGCGTTTGGCTGTTCCGGCCTGGTGGGCAGCTGGCTGTTTGGTCGCCTGTTCGACGGGCACCGGTTCCCGTTTCTCGCGATCACGCTTTCCGGCGTGCCGGTGGCTCTGCTGCTCATGGGTCCGGCCGCATCGTCGCTCGCGGCGGTGCTTGCCGTCTGCGCGCTATGGGGCTGCTGCTCCACGGCCTTTAACGTGGCGTTTCAGGCCGAGCTCATCAAGTACACGCCGGCGGATTCGTCGGCCGTCGCCATGTCGATCTTCTCGGGCCTGTTCAATCTGGGTATCGGCACGGGCACCGCAATCGGTGGCGCCGTGGTTTCGGGTCCCGGTATCGCTTGGATTGGCTTCGTGGGCGGGGCGATTACCGTCGTGGGCGTCATCCTCGCCATCACGGTGCTATTTCCGGCCATACGCCGCGCAAAGCTCGTCGCCTAATCACGCCCCCTCATCAGTTGCGGTGAAATACGGACTGCTGGGCCCAATAAACCCGGCAAACAGTCCGTATTTCACCGCAACTTAGAAAGGGGCTGGGGTAGCTAAAAGAGCCCCGTCCCAAATTAGCTACCCTGCTGGGCATACAATGGATGTCGTTGTGTTGAGCTTACCGGGAGGTTGCTATGTGGGCATACGAGACGACGTTCTACCAGATCTATCCGCTGGGCTTTTGTGGAGCTCCGCGCGAAAACGCCGCACCCGTTGCCGAGGATGAGCTTGCCCAAGCTGCCGGCACCGCGCCCAACCCCGATGCGCCCATCATGAAAATCGCCCAATGGGCTGACTACCTGCAGGAACTCGGCGTTGGCGCTGTGTTGATCAACCCGCCGCTCGAGTCTGATAGCCACGGCTACGACACGCGCAGCCTGCGCCATATCGACCGCCGCCTGGGCGGGGATGCCGATTTTGCCGCCGTATGCGAGACGCTGCATGCCCATGGCATTCGCGTGGTGCTCGATGCCGTCTTTAACCATGTGGGCCGCGGTTTCTGGGCATTCCGCGACGTGCAGGAACGCAAGTGGGACTCGCCTTACAAGGACTGGTTCCACATCAGTTTTGACGGCGATTCCTGCTATGGCGACGGCTTTTGGTACGAGGGCTGGGAGGGCCATTTTGAGCTTGTGAAGCTCAACCTGCAAAATCCCGCCGTGGTCGATTACCTGCTCGAGTCCGTGCGTCGCTGGGCCGAGGTCTTTGGCATCGACGGCCTGCGCTTGGACGTCGCCTATATGCTCGATCGCGATTTTATGCGCCACCTGCATACTTTTACCCGTGAGCTCAAGCCCGACTTTGTGCTGATTGGTGAGACGCTCCACGGCGACTACAACCAGATCGTCAATGACGAGATGCTTGACTCCTGCACCAACTACGAGTGCTACAAGGGCCTGTACTCCAGCTTTAACTCGGTCAACATGTTCGAGATCGCCCACTCGCTGCATCGCCAGTTTGGCGGTGACCCGTGGTGCATTTATCGCGGCAAGCATCTGCTGTCGTTTGTCGACAACCACGATGTGCCGCGCCTGGCGAGCATCCTTACCGACAAGTCCTGTCTGCGCCCCGCTTATGGCATGCTCTTTGGCATGCCGGGCATCCCGTGCGTCTACTATGGCAGCGAGTGGGGGATTGCCGGCGAAAAGGGCGGCCCCGATGGCGATTGGGCGCTGCGACCTGCGCTCGATGAGCCTGCGCCCAACGAGCTGACGGCCTTCATCAAACAGCTCGCGCACCTGCGCTCGGCAGACGACGCGGTGGCCCGTGCCCTCAACTATGGTGCCTATCGCAACGTGGTGATCCAGAACAAGCAGCTGCTGTTCGAGCGCGCCTGCGGCGACGCAACGGTGCTCGTGGCGGTGAATGCCGTGGACGAGACCTATACCTTTGGCGCCGGCGAGCTCAACGGGTCCTTTGTCGACCTGCTTGCCGACGACGCGCCGGCGGTCGAGCTGACGGGCTCCCTTGAGCTTGCGCCCTACGAGGTGCGCTATCTGTTGAGGGCCTAGGCCATGGCTGCGTCTGACGAGGGCTATCAGCATATTGAGCATGGGTTTGAGCCCGTGTTTGACGAGCGCTCGCGCGTTTTGGTGTTGGGCTCGTTTCCCTCGGTGCTCTCGCGCACCAACGCCTTCTATTACGGTAATCCCCAGAACCGCTTTTGGCGCGTGATGGCCGCGTGCCTCGGTGTGCCAGTGCCGCCCAACGAGGGAGACTCTTTGGCGAGCGGCGAGCCCGCGACGCTCGACGCCTCGGTTGCTGCCAAGCGGGCTATGCTGCTCAACGGCGGTGTGGCCCTGTGGGATGTGATTGAGAGCTGCGACATTAAGGGCTCGAGCGATGCGAGCATTCGTAACGTTGTGCCGGCACATATCGAGCGCATTACGGGTAATGCGCCTATTGGGCAGGTGATATGCAACGGTGGCACAGCTGGCCGGCTCTACAAGCGCTATCTACAAGAACGCACCGGGCTGCCTGCCATCGTCCTGCCCTCGACAAGTCCCGCCAATGCGGCATGGCGTCCGGAGCGGCTTGTTGAGCGGTGGAGCGGCGCTGCTGATTGGCAGGCTTTTTCGATTTAGCAGTTTGAGTGCTCGGCAAGATGCCTCATAACGGCGTGCCAGATCGGTGTGGGTAGCGCAGACGTGGCGCGCACCATGCCGTCGGTGTCGACGCCACCCGTTGCGGCGCCACCGAGCTTCTGTGCGTGTTCGACGGAACACCCCATGCGAACGGCGCCCACGAGCTTGTCCATGGCCTCCGAAAACGGTCGTCGCAAGAGTCCCATGCGCGGGGAGCGACGAAGCGCCGCAATGCCGCTGTCGGCGCAGATGGCAACGCCGCCACACCACAATTGGTCATGGCGCTTACATGCCTTGAGCAGGCGAATGGCGGTCCCATGCGCCTGCTCAGTGCCCTCTTGTGCGGCTCGAATCGCGGCATAGACGCGCGTTCCCGTACCGCCAAAGCGCTCAAGCGCCTGCTCGATAGCTGTCAACGTCTCATCGTCAGCCACGTCTTCAATGGCCAGCACGATGCCATCGGCAACGCTGCCGGCGTCATTTGCCTTCAAGTCGACTGGGCGGGGGAGCACAGTGCCGGAAAGCTGTGCATAGGCGGCGATGGCATCCTGCAGGTCCCAAAGCAAAAACTCAAGATCGGCGCTATTGGGAATGCTGATATACGCAATGGTTTGCAGCGTTTTTGGTACATCGCCGCGCGCGGTCGTCTCCATGCCGCCTCCTTTCCGGTTGGTTTCCGTTTAGGTTACACCGTCTGGCGGCGCGCGGGCGCGCTATCCTAGTGCAACCCTTACGAAAGGAACGCCATGCGCTTGCCCATGAATACCTCGCTTGCCACGCTCAAGCCCTCCGGCATCCGCCGAATCAACGCGCTCGCCGCCCAGCACCCGGGGTGCATCGCGCTCGCGCTCGGCGAGCCCGATTTTCCCACGCCCGATGTGATTAGCGCCGAGGTGACTGCTTCGTTGGACCGCGGCGACACGCACTATCCGCCCAACAACGGTCGCCCCGCCCTGCGTGAGGCGTTATCTGCCTACATGGGGGATGCGGGCCTTGCGTTTTCGGCCGACGAGGTCATCCTGACCGACGGCGCGACCGAGGCCCTGTCGGCAACATTCATGGCTATGCTCAACCCCGGCGACGAGGTTATTATCCCCACGCCGGCCTTTGGCCTGTACGAGAGCATCGTCGTAGCCAATCACGCCAAAGCGGTCTTTTTGGATACGGAGCCTGCGCAATTTCAGATTGACGAGGATGCGCTTCGCGCCTGTGTGACCCCGGCGACCAAGGCCATCGTTATCTGCTCGCCCAACAATCCCACGGGCTGTATTCTCAACGCGGCATCGCTCGACGCCGTGGCGCGCGTAGCGGAGCAGTC
>UROJ01000067.1 GCA_900549335.1 uncultured Collinsella sp. | reverse complement strand
AGGCTTCACCCGCAAACGTTTCGGCCGTGTTAACAAATGTGCTCAAAACCTCACGTCTGCGACTTCAATCGCGCCGCCTGCCAACTCATAAAAATGTAACAGCATTCACGTACTTACCTGCATCGACAAGGTGTTACCCTTGTAGCATTTGGAACCCACCGCTACCATGCGAAACTATCGAAAGGGCCCCATATGCTCAATAATCACGAGGTCAATCTAACCGACGAGGAGGCTGCCGCCGAGGTCGCCCGCGTCGCGAAGACCTACCCCGTGGTGCGTTTGCTGTCGGCCGATCAGATTAAGAGCGAGCCTAACTGCCTGCTCGCCGGCGATCGGTGTCCTTGTTTGCGCCAGTCGAGTCTTGAGGCTTTGGCAGACTCCGATGAGGTGTCGGAGCAACTGCTCAATGATGGTACTGAGTACCGCGCTCGTCTGCGCCCTCTGAAGGTCGAGGGCGAGCCTCACGTCCTGCTGATGGTGCGTCCGATCGATGAGCAAGAGGCCGCAGAAGAGGACCTTGTCTACACCGACGTGCTGACGAGTGTGCGCAATCGCCGATATTACGAGGAAAAGCTCCGAAGCGCCCGCATGAATGCCGGCGTTGCGATGATCGACCTTGATGATTTTAGGGTCTTCAACGATACATGTGGCCGTCATGCCGGCGACCTTGCGCTCGGTGCTGTGGCGACAGCCATACGCAGCGGAATCCGTTCGACTGACGAGCTTGTGCGCTATGGCTGCGACAAGTTTGTGGTTGTCATGCCCAATATTCCCTCCGATGACTTCACCCGTCGCCTGCATCAGGTGTCCGATGCCGTTCGTTCCACGATTATTCCGGGCCATGAGTACGTGAGCTTGACGGCATGTGTTGGTGGCGTTCGCATTCATGGCGAGACGGTCGATGAGGGCGTTGGCCGCGCTGCCCAGTTATTGAGCCGCGCTAAGGCAAAAGCCGGTACGGTCGTGACCGATGCCGATTCCATCGAGGCCTTCCAAAGCGAAAAGCCCTTGGTGCTTATTATCGATGACTCCGAGATGAACCGAGCCATTCTCAGCGAGATGCTCAAGGACGAGTATTGCATCCTCGAGGCCGATAACGGTCGTATAGCGCTCGACATGGTCGACCGCTATGGCGATGAGTTGTCGCTCGTGATGCTGGACATTGTCATGCCGGGCATAAGCGGCTTTGAGGTGCTGGCCGATCTGTCGCGCCGAACGGGTATCGACAATCTGCCTGTCATCATGATTTCGAGCGAAGATTCCGATGATATGGTTCTGCGCGCGTACGAGCTGGGCGCCTCGGACTATATCAACCGCCCGTTTGACTCCCGTATCGTGCGCCGCCGCGTAAGCAACACCATCCGCCTGTACGCCAAACAGCGCCGCCTGACGAGCCTGCTGTCCCAGCAGTACAACGAGCGCGTCAAGAACAGTCGCATGCTCATCGACATCATGGCCGGCGTCATGGAGCTTCGCAACGGCGAGAGCGGTAGGCACGTTACGAACATCGAAAAGCTGACCGAGCTGCTGCTTGGCTGTCTGGTCCAGCGTAGCGGCACGGTCTTCCTCGACAATGAGGAACGCTCCACGATCGCCCTGGCTTCGGCGCTGCACGATATCGGCAAGATGTCGATTGACGATGCGATCCTCAACAAGCCCGGGCGCCTCACGCCCGAGGAATTCGAGATTATGAAGACGCATACCACGATTGGCGCCGACATGCTGCTCGAGCTGGGCAGCCATCACGCCGGCAATGCGCTTTTGGAATATGCGTACCAGATTGCGCGTTGGCACCACGAGCGCTGGGACGGCAGGGGTTATCCCGACGGTCTTAAGGGCGACGATATCCCCATCGCCGCGCAGGTGGTTTCGGTGGCCGACGTGTACGATGCGCTGACGAGCGTGCGCGTGTACAAGGATGCCATCCCGCACGAGGAAGCGATCAAGATGATCCTGGACGGTAAGTGCGGCACCTTTAACCCGCTGCTGCTCGACTGCCTGCTCGAGGTGCAAGACCGCATTGCCGAAACCTTGGCACGCCCCGCCGACGTCGTTGCGTTCCCCACGATTTAGTTTGAACAAAGGAGTTTTTGATTTATGATTTCCATGCGTGAGGCGTATGAGAAGATCGGCGCTAATTATGACGACGCGTGCGCTCGGCTGATGGGCGAGGAAATGCTTGCCCGCTTTGCCCTCAAGTTTTTGGATGACGAGAGCATGGACAAGCTGGAGGCCGCCATGGCGGCAGGAGACGCCGAAGGTGCGTTTATGGCAGCGCACACGCTCAAGGGCGTGAGCCAGAACCTGGGATTCGATAATCTGTACGAGCCGGCGGTCGTGGTGACCGAGGCGCTGCGTGGCGCCGATGCCGTTGATGGTGCCCGCGAGGGAATGCATGCGCTGCAGCAGCAATATGCGGCTACGATGTCGGCCCTGCGCGAGGCGGCCGAGTAAGAGGCTGTGAGCCTTGATTGACTATGAGAGTGGATAATCTCCCGTTTTAGGCCCGGTGGCGGCCTCAAAGTGGGAGATTATCCACTCTCGTTCGATACGTGTCCAAAAATCCACGCTCACCCCTTCTGATTAGTGAATGGCCTATGCGCACTGGCGGGGCTTTCCGCATGCAATCCATATCGTTGTTCGATAAACTGTTCGAATAACGATAGAGTCGATGAGGGTGAGTGTATGTCCAACAGCGTTCAGCGTATGGCCAAGGCGGGCGAAAATATCAGGAAGCTTGGTTTTTGCATGGCAGCCGTTTTTGCAGGGATGCTCGTCGCTTTTGCCGCGTTGGTTGTTTACGTGATCTGGTATGCGGTTACAAACGTTGCTTCTGTCGATTCTTTCGGTGTCGTGACGCTTCTCAATGGCGGGTGCATCGTTATCCCAAGCGGACTGTGCCTGGCACTCGTCGTGGGCATTTCGCTTGTCGTTTTGTGTGGGATCAGCCGGAATATCTCTCAGGGCGTCTCGCCCTTTACCAAGACGCATGTGCGGCTTACCCGTGTTCTCGCGCTTGCCTTTGCTGTTAACGCCGCGGTTTCGCTTGTTGGTGCCTATGGATCGGTCAATCTCACCATTGGCGGACTGGAGCTTTACATCGTGCCTCATTCCTTCGTTATTGAGATTTGCCAAGGCGCTACCTTTGATGCGGGGTCGTTTATCGGCGCAGTTGTCTGTTTGTTTATCTCGGCGATCTGGAGTTATGCCTCGCTGCTCCAAGAGCAGTCTGACGAGCTTGTGTAGGAGGGAACATGAGCTATCTCATCATCGAGCTTGAGACGCAGCTGCTTAAGACCGGAAAGACCAGCGCTGATCTGATTCGGGCCACGGGGCATACTCCGGCTAATATTTCAAAGCTTAGAAACGGAAAGATAAAAGCTATTCGCCTAAAGACGCTTCTCGATATCTGTGATGAGCTTGATTGTCAACCGGGAGATATTATTCAGCGCGTGAGCGAGAAAGAGCTTGAGGAGCTTATTGTCGAGCGCGCGAAAAATGTCGTGAGACAGATGCGGGATGGCGGAGGCAACGAGGCGTCGCTTCCGACATCAGTCTTCGCTGTCGATTTGAGTGACGAGTAGCTTAAGGCGAACAACTAAAACGAAATATCAGCGTGAAGGGACTCGTGTCTAACACGGGTTCTTTCTTTTAGATTATCTTGACAAATACGAGTTATCGAAAAACAATAACAACTATGGAAAACGATAAAGGAAAGACGGAGCGATATGAGCGGTTTTGCTATCAAGCAGAACGGGAGGCCAATGAACGCATCAGCGATAAAGCTATCAAAAGTATCAAAGCGCTACGGGAAACGGCGCGTTTTGCATGACGTTTCCTTCGAGGTGCATCAGTCTGAGCTCTGTGCCCTGGTCGGTGCAAACGGTGCGGGCAAAAGCACGCTTATTAAAATTGTCCTTGGCATCTGTGAGCCATCGTCGGGAAGCGTGGAGCTCTTTGGAGGCAAGTCAAAAAGAGAGCTGAGCCTGATGCGGACGCGTGTCGGCTATGTACCAGATTCCAGTGGAGCATACCAATCTCTCAGTGCGGTTGAGAATCTTCAAATCCGATGTGCGGAATGGGGGCTCGATGAGAAGCGTGAGATTCCTCGCGTTTTGAGCCTAGTCGGGCTGGACATCGATGAAAAAAAGAGCGTAGGCAGTTTTTCTCTGGGAATGAAACGGCGACTGGATATAGCTACGGCTTTGTTGGGTGACACTGATCTGCTTATTTTTGATGAGCCAGCAAATGGGTTGGACCCGCTGGGCATCGAGAGTATATGGGCCCTTATCGGTCGATTGAATCGAGAACAGGGTAAGACCATGCTCATCTCTAGCCATGATTTGGATGAGTTGGCATCAGTTGCAACAAGTTGCGTGTTTCTTCATGACGGCGAACTGCTGAAAAAGGAATCGATGGACGTCATAAGGGATGAGGCGCCATCCCTAAAAGAGTATTACAGGCGCTTGATGAAGGCGGTCTCGCTATGAAGCGGGCGATCCATCCCATAAAGGCAGATATGATGCGTTTGCACAGGATGTTTCCGGCGAAGTTTGGTCTTGCGCTTATGCTGGCGTTCGGCCTTCTCTTCGGCATCTTTCTAAAAAACGGAACAACGTTGCTCGCCTTTGGCAATAGCGTTTTTGGGGAGGATATTGGCTTCTGCTGGAATGTAATCGATCCTTCTGCACCCGATGAGTCCCTTGTGCGTAGCGCCTTTGCCGGCACCTCTCTGTTCGTTCCGCTCATCGTTTGCCTGGCGATTTTACAGGAGCGCGGCTATGAAGAGGGATGCCGAATTTCTTCAGCAAGAGGTCTTGCCCGCTTTAACGGGGCTCTGGCACATGTACTTTCGTCTGCTTTAATAATCGGCGCAGCATATAGTGCGCTTTGCCTTCTTCTGTTTGCAATCGCGATAACACGTGGAGGGCAAAACTATGCGCATGGCATGCTGACTGCATTTTTGCCCGCAATGATGATTAACGCCGTATTGGTGATATCGATTGCGCTGGAGACGGTGACCATCTATCGGATTACAGGCAGCGCTGTATTGAGCGGGGCTGCGATAATTATCGGATTTGTCATGAGCTTGACGCTCTACGGAACTTACCTTCAGACGCCCATATCGTCCTTGCGATGGATTTTCCTTCTTCCGGGGCCGTACCTTGGAGTCGGATGTGCCCTTGGGTATAGCGATATGGGGCAGCTGACGCTTCTGGGATATGGCGTGGCAGCGAGCTGTCTATCGGTATTGATTTACGCTCTCGTGAGCTTTCGCGCTGGGGGTGTGCTCAATGGCTCGTCAGATTAAAAGACTTCTCCAGTCAGAATTGAAGCATGTGAGCAAATGGGCGTACGCCTTAATCCTGGTAATTTATGCGTGTATGGTGGTATTGCAGCTTAATTCTTTCCCGATGTGGTTCTGTAGCCTCCGTGAGAACAGTTTCTTGGGCTTTTTCCCAGACCCGACGCTTCGGCTATCGGCAGAGGACGTCCTTCTATTTGGTAATGCAGAGGCTTTTCGCGGTCTGCTGTTCAACGTAGCCCCGTTGGCTCATGCATTGTTCTTTCCGTTTATCGCGGCTTGTATCGTGCCGCGCTTTGTCAGTTCGGACTTTATTGAGGAACCGTGGGGGCTGTCGGAGGCTCGGGGAGGGAAGCGGGCGTGCGCTATCGTCGCTCGAGTGGTGCTGTCTTCTTTTGCCCTTTTGGGCGCGTTTATCCTGTCGAGTGTCGTTTTGTACTGTCTTAACTGCGCGATCGTTTTGGATGCTCAGCAGTATTTCAACCTGCATGTATTTTGCTATCGAGTTGTTCTTGCTGCCGCTGCCTGCCTTGCATACGTGGTATCTTGCGTAATCGTTGTTTCCTATTTTGGGTCCGGCTTCGGTCCGATTGGCATGCTGCTGCTTGTCAATGTTGTAGCGATCTACATACAGCTCGGGGCCAATTCCATGCTTCCGCTTCCGGCCTCGATGCTCATGTGGATTTGCGGTGTGACTCCGTTGGGGATTGGTCAATGCGTTTGGATTTTAATTGACTGCCTAATAAACGTAGCAAGCATTTTTGCCATTTGCTTTGCTGTCGACCGATTGCGGCCGAGATTTCTCTGATTGTTTGTGAGGGATGATCATACCGAGCATATCAAATACAGGGGGGGGCGGGCACCGTGGCTGGTGTCCGCCCCCCCCGGCTTAGGAGGCTTTAACTTGTGTAGCTTGCGAACTAGCGGGCCTGCTTTACCTTGGTCGCTGCCTCGACAAACGACTTCCACAGGTTAAAGTCGGTCTCGAGCGTCTTCCACGTGTACTCAGGGTGCCATTGCACGCCCAAGCAGAATGGCTGGCCTTCGACCTCGATGCACTCGGGAACGCCATCGGTTGCCTTGGCGACCAAACGCGTGCTCTTACCCAGACGGTCGACGCAGCAGTGATGTGCTGAGTTGGTCTGGATCAGCCTGTGTCCGCCAAGCGCGCGCTCCAGCAGCGAGCCCGGCACGACCTCGACGGGATGTACGGGGTCGTTGAGCACGTGGGTATGGCGCCACTGCGTGCGGCCCTCGCGGGCGCCCAGGCTCGGCACGTCCATGCACAGGGTGCCGCCAGTGGCGACATTGAGCAACTGCGTGCCGCGGCAGGTGGTAAAGAGCGGCTTTTTGGCGCGGAGTACCTCGCCGACCAGCTTAAATTCAAAGCTATCGCGGATCTCACAGCACAGCGTGGGGTCGTAGGGTCGATCATCGCCCCAACGTTTGGGATTGACATCGGGGCCGCCGGGAATGGCGATGCCGTCGGCGATATCGACGTAATGGCGGATGACCTCAATGTCCTCGGTGATGGACATCTGCAGCGGCAGACCGCCTGCAGCAAGGATGGCATCGACAAAGACGCTGGCGATCTCCTCGTTGGGGGAGAGCGTCTCGCTTAAAAACGGCTTTGCCTCTTCCCAACGCGGCGCGACGAGGATGAGTGGGCGGTCGGCGGGGGCGACGTCGACATGTGGAATGTAGGACGATGAAGTGCGAGTTCCGATCATAGGTGTTGCTTTCGAATCTAAAGGTGACAGGGCGCATGAGAGACGTGGGACAACACTTCCGATGGATTTGTCCCACGGGGTGGCTGGTTAGTGGCCCTTGATGGAGTTGAGGAAGTCCTGGGCGCGCTTGGTCTGGGGGTGGTCGAAGAACTCATCGGGCGTGCCGGTTTCCACGATCTGGCCGTCGGCCATAAACACGACGCGGTCGGCTACGCGGCGGGCGAAGTTCATCTCGTGCGTGATGACGATCATCGTCATGCCCTGCTGGGCCAGACGGACCATGACTTCGAGCACCTCGTTGATCATCTCGGGGTCAAGGGCGCTCGTGGGCTCGTCAAAGAGCATGGCCTTGGGCTGCATGGCGAGCGAACGGGCGATGGCCACGCGCTGCTGCTGGCCGCCCGAGAGCTGTGCGGGTACCTTGTTGGCCTGCTCGGCCACGCCCACGCGGCTCAGCAGGTCCATGGCGCGCTCACGAGCCTCCTCCTTGGAGACGCCCAGCACGTCGGCCGGCCCCAGCATGACGTTCTGCAGCACCGTCATATGCGCGAACAGGTTGAACTGCTGAAACACCATGCCCAGCTCGGCACGCATGCGGGCAAGATCCTTGCCTTCCTGCGGCAGGGGCTCGCCCTCGATGAGGATCTCGCCCGAGTCGATGGTTTCCAGGCGGTTGATGGTGCGGCACATGGTCGACTTGCCCGAGCCCGAGGGGCCGATCACCACGACGACTTCGCCGCGGTCGACCGAGAGATTGATGTCGTTGAGGACGTGTAGATCGCCGTAGTGCTTATCGACGTGTCTGAGCTCGATCAGCGGCTGATTGCCGGTGGAAGAGGTGCTCTGTGCCATGGTGCTCGGCTCCTTATGACTCGAAATGGTAAAGCGTTAGCGGATGATGGTCGCGCCGGTCTTGTGCGAAACGTAGACAGCGGCCTTGTTGATCGCGACGTTGATGAGGATGTAGATGACCGCGATTACCAGGTAGACCGACACGAGGGCGTCGTAGTTGGTAATGAGCACACGGGCATTTTGCATGAGGTCGGGGTAGCTCACCACATAGGCGACGGTGGTGTCTTTGACTACGACCACAAGCTGCGAAATCAACGACGGAATGATAAACCGAATAGCCTGCGGCAAC
>UROJ01000066.1 GCA_900549335.1 uncultured Collinsella sp. | reverse complement strand
ATCTTGGAGGTTCGAGAAACTCCCGATGGACATAACCATCTCCCTTATCACCACCCTCGTTTTGACCCTCATCAACGGCTACTTCTCTATGTCTGAGATGGCGCTCACCACGGCCAAGCGCGCCGTGCTGGAGCACGAGGCCGAGGAAGGCGACAAGCGCGCCGAGCGTGCCATTAAGCTGGCTGCCGACTCCGACCAGCTGCTCGCCACCATCCAGGTCGCCATCACGCTCGTGGGCTTCGCCTCGTCCGCCGTCGCCTCGACGAGTCTGTCCGACCCGCTCGCCACGTGGCTCATGAGCTTTGGCATCGCGCCGCTCTCCGCCATCGCACGCGGCCTGGCGCCGGTCATCATCACCGTCGCGGTCGCCTTCGTGTCCATCGTGATTGGTGAGCTTGTGCCCAAGCGCATTGGTCTGGCCAACGCCGAGGGCGTATCCAAGCAGGTCGTGGGCCCGCTTTCCGTGTTCCAGAAGATCGCCCGCCCGCTCGTGTGGCTGACCGGCGCCTGCTCCGATGGTCTGGCTCGCATCCTGCGCATCAAGAGCGCCGACGATCGCCAGAACGTCTCGGAAGAAGAGATCAAGTACATGGTCTCGGAGCAGGACGACCTGCTCGACGAGGAAAAGCGCATGATCCACGAGATCTTCGACCTGGGCGACACCGTTGCCCGCGAGGTCATGGTGCCGCGCGTGGACACCACCATGTGCGAGGACGACGAGACGGTCGCCGACGTGCTGTCCACCATGCGCCAGACCGGCTTTAGCCGCATCCCCGTCTATCACGAGGATCCCGACAACGTCGCCGGCATTGCGCACATCAAGGACCTGATCCAGCCCGCGCTCGACGGCAAGGGCGACCAGCCCATCGCCGGTTTTTTGCGCGACGCCACCTTTGTGCCCGACACCAAGGACATCCTGCCGCTGCTGTCCGAGATGCAGACTTCGCACGACCAGATCGTAGTGGTCGTGGACGAGTACGGCGGCACGGCCGGCATCATCACCATCGAGGACATCGTCGAGGAGATCGTCGGCGAGATCGAGGACGAGTTCGACCCCGACAACAAGTACCTCACGCGCCTTTCGCGCCGCGAGTGGCTCGTCGATGGGCGTTTTTCGTGCGATGACGCGATTGAGCTTGGTTGGCCGCTCGAGGAAAGCGATGATTATGAGACCATCGCCGGCTGGATTTTGGAGCTTTGCGACTCGGTGCCCGACATCGGAGAGGTGTTTGAGGTTGCGGGGTACAAGTTTAAAGTGCAGTCGATGCGTGGCCAGCGCATCTCGCTCATTCGCGTGATCGCTCCGGCCGAAACCGATAAGAAGGATTCCGAGTCTTCGGTAGACGAGCCGACGACGTCGGGTGCGGGTTCCGCGAATCCGCACGACGGCGACGAGTAGGACAAGGAAGAGTAGGGGAGAGTTATGGCAGGCCTGTTTAACATCCTTAAGGTCACCGTCAGCGAGGACAAGATCTGCGCGCACGTGCTGGTGAACCCCGGCATGCCGCTCATGACCTCGGAGGATATCGAGGCTACGGCGCGCGTGTATTACCTGGTGCCGGCGATTGCCAAGCACCTGTGCCTGGGTGATTCCGGCCGCGAGTTCCAGGACTGCATGGGCCAGACCGAGCTTTGCCATCTGCTTGAGCATGTGACGGTCGAGCTCATGAACGAGACCGGTCTTGCCGGTAGCATCTCGTGCGGCCGCACGCGCGTAAGCGAGCACGACGAGCGCGTTTTTGAGGTTGAGCTTTCGTGTCCCGACGACGCGCTGGCCATCGGTGCGCTGTCTTCGGCCACCTTTATGATGGACTGGGCGTACCTGCACGCCGACCAGCCTGCCCCCGACGTGGAGGGCACGGTCGCGGGCCTGCGCAACCTGGTGCTGGGCATGCGCGCCGAGGCCGAGGGCAAGGATCCTCACGAGGCCGTCGCCGCTGCGAACGGCGAAGATGCTGCCGAGGACGAGGGCGCTGACGAGGGCGATGTGCCGGTCGACGCCGAGCCCGTTGCCGATGCGACCGCCGAGCCCGTTCCCACCGAGCCCCAGGGCGTCCCCAACTTTGACGACGAGCCCCAGGTGGCGATTGATACCGAGGGTGCGGTTGCCGAGAACCACGAGGCCTCCGCTGCCGTCTTTGGCGGTGCGGCGACGGTTCCGGCAGGACCTGCGCATGAGGGCGGCCTGCCGCTCGTGGACGGCGCCGGCGAGGACCCGGGTGCCACGGTGGCCATGCCGGCTATGCCTCAGGAGTAGGCCTACGCGTTTATCACCATCACGTACCTGCGCCTTTGCCGTACGCAGATGAGCGGAGCGGCAAGTGATGCGCTGCGGGTATAATGGACAGCATTCAAACGGTGGGCACCGACGTGCCCGCAGGAGAGGAATGATCATGGGTAAGACTTTCAGCTTTGTCTCCGGCGCACTTTTTGGCGCCGCTGCCGGCGCTATTGTCGGCGTTGCTCTGGCCCCGCGCTCGGGCGCCGAGACCCGCGCCATGGCTGCCGATATCGCCAACGACGCCTGGGACAATATGCGCGACACCTACGAGCACAGCGCCGAGGAGGCTCGTGCTGCGGTGAATGACTTTGGCCCGATGGTCGACGCCAAGACCGACGACCTGCGCGCCAAGGTCGACCTTGCCCGCGAGCGCATGGACCAGCTGCGCGAGCAGCTCAACGACGCCATTTCGGGCGGCAACGTGACGCCTGCCGCCGACGTCGTGGTCGAGAACGCCGTCGAGGCTGATACCGAGGCTGCGGAGCCCTCGACCGAGGCATAATGCGCGCCGGGGATTTTGTCGGCGCCAAGATCTATCGCAAGCCTACCGAGGACAAGCGCACCAAAAAGGACGGCACGCCGCGCAGCCCTAAAAAGCTCGGAAAGATTCACTTTCCGGTCTTTACCCCGGGCGGTACGCGCGTGGTCGGCTTTATGGTCCGCCAGTCCGATATCGCGGGCATGATCGAGCGTCCCGACCGATTCGTGGCGCTCGACGCCATTGGTGTCTACGAGGGCGCCATTGCGGTTGATGACGTCAAGGACACGTACGATGCCGCCGCCGCCAAGCGCCTCGACATCAACCTGGACGATTGCATCATCTGGGTCGGTATGGACGTGCGCACGGAATCGGGCGACGTCGTGGGCTATTGCTCGGATGTTGAGTTCAAGCCACGCTCGGGCATCGTGCAGGCATTCTATGTGACCGCCGGTGCTGCTTCGAGTGTTTTGGTTGGTGACACGCAGGTGCCGCCGACGATGCTGCGCGGCTACGAGAACGGCGCGATGGTCGTCTCGGACGAGGTCAAGTCGCTCGGGTATTCGGGCGGTGCGGCTGCCAAGGCCGCCGAGGCCAGCGTCGTGGTGGGCGACAAGGTCAAAAAGGGCGCCAAGGTGCTCGACGACAAGGGATCGGTTGCCGTGGACAAGGGCAGTCGCGCACTGGGCAAGCAGCTCGGCAAGACGCGCGGCATGTTCAAGGCCTTTAAGGACGAATACCAAAAGGCGAGCGGAGGCTCGTCAAAAGCTACAAAATAGCGACGTACCAAATGATGGGAGGCAAGCCGGAGACCTGTTGCTCCGGCTTGCTGTGTTTATGGGGGAGGGCACATGCGCCAAAACGGATCCAACTTAAACGGGCGTTCGGGTGCGCGTCCGACGGCGCGCCGCGACCTGGGGCAGCTGCCTAGCGGTCAGCGCAAGCGTCACCGTAAGCCCGGCGCGATGTATCTCAACCATAGCCGCGGCTTTAGCGATCGCAGCGCGCGCATCGGCAACAGCCGCACACCCCGTCGTTCGTCTCGCCTGCCCTATGCGCTCATCGCCGTGGGTTGCGCGCTCGTGCTGTTTATCGCTGCCGTCGTGGGCTACGTCAACCGCAGCGTGGACGTGGAGCTCAACGGCCAGAAGACCGCGGTGCGCGTGGGCTCTACGCTGCAGAATCTCATCGACGAACAGGATTTGACTGACACCTACGACGCAGGCGACCTGCTGGCCGTCGATGACAGTGTGCTCAAGCGCCATGGAGGCGAAAAGCTGTCGGTGAAGGTCGACGGCAAGCGCGTGAAGCAGGGCAAATGGGATAGCCGCGAACTCGAGGGTGGCGAGAAGGTGACGGTCAAGAATGGCCGTAACACCTACGAGAAACACGAGGTTCAGGCTACGGTTATCGAGCCCAAGCTCAAGGTCGAGGGCACGGGCGCTATCGAGTATGTGCAGACGTGGGGTGTCCAGGGCCGCTCCGAGGTGTGGGTTGGTGAGCAGTCGGGCAAGACGCAGGATCGCGGCGAGGTTGTGCCCGCCACCGATTGCGTTGTTGCGTGCGCCAGCGTGGCGCCCAAGGGCAACAAAAAGTACGTGGCGCTGACGTTTGACGAGGGTCCGAGCGGCGCCACCAAACAGATCTTGCAGGTGCTCAAGGAAAAGGGCGTCACCGCGACGTTCTTCCTTTCGGGCGATGCGGTCGAGGCCTCGCCTGCCACGGCCAAGGCGATTGTCGATGCCGGGTGCGAGATCGGATCCAACAGCTACAGCGACGATTCGCTCAAGGGTCAGGACCGTGAGGCGGTACGCGAACAGATCACGAAAGGCACCGATGCGATTAAGTCGGCGACCGGCGTGAAGACGATGCTACTGCGTGCTCCCTACGCTGCCTTTGACGAGCAAAACTGGATTGATGCGATGGACCTGGTCTCCGCCGTGGTCTCGTGGAATATCGACTCGGGCGACTGGCTACTCAACGGTGCCGACGAGCAGGTCTCGACGGTGCTCGATTCGGTGACGCCGGGCAATATCGTGCTGCTCACCGATAGAGACGAATGCGCCGAGCAGACGCTCGAGGCGCTGCCGC
This sequence comes from uncultured Collinsella sp., assembly GCA_900549335.1. Taxonomy (GTDB): domain Bacteria; phylum Actinomycetota; class Coriobacteriia; order Coriobacteriales; family Coriobacteriaceae; genus Collinsella. The sequence continues at coordinate 3,409 of UROJ01000066.1, read as the reverse complement.
AGATTATCGACGGCCTCATCGCCGACGGCTACAAGATCGTGACGCTCAGCGACCTGGTCAAGACGGACACGTCGCTGAGCAAAAAGCTCACCTCGCTGACGAAGGCCACCATGCCCAAGGACGCCGTGCTCCCCCAACTTGCCGAGGACAATGACACCACAGAGTAGTTATTGGGTAGTCATTTAAGAACGTCCCCAATGGCTATGTCACGGATACGTCAGCGTTTGGTATGCCTGCAATGTGCAGCGCATAAATTCGATGCCGCAGGGCGATGCTGATGCTATAGTTACTGCGGTTAATGAGGGTCAAGAGAAAGGTTACAGGTGAAATCCAAACCTCGACCATACAGTCGATGACCCCATGCAGGTGCTTTTTGCGCATGCACGGGGTGTAAGCGTCGAGCGGCGTGCCGCCCGCGCATGCGTATACATATCCAGAAGCCCCCGGACGTCGCACATGCGGCCGCGTTCGGAGGAATAATGATGGGGAGCATCATTGAATTATCTGAGTGAGATGCTCAAATTGCCGGTCTTGGACGTCGATGGCGAAAAGCTCGGCGTGGTCAACGATTTTGGCATTGCTACCGGCGAAGTTTTTCCGCACGTGACGTCGCTCGCGTTCCGCGGACCCGGCAAGACGCCGTTTATGATCAGCTGGCGCAAATGGGTCGACCGTATCGACGAGACGGGTGTACACCTTAAGACGTCGGCCACCGAAATCCGTTTTTCGTACCTGCAGCCGACCGAACTCTTGCTTGCCCGCGACGTGCTCAACAAGCAGATTGTCGACACGCAGGGCATGAAGGTCGTGCGCGTAAACGACATCAAGTTTTCCATGTCGGGCGAAAACCAGCTGCGCCTGCTGGGCGCCGAGGTCGGTGCTCGCGGTCTGCTACGCGCCATCAGCCCCGCGCTCGAGCATATCGTCGAAGGCTTTATGAAGCACCTGGGCAAGCCACTCAGTGAGGACATCATCGCTTGGTCCTACATGGACCTGCTCGACCGCTCGACCAAGAACATTCAACTCTCGGTGTCGCACAAGACGCTCGGCGAGCTGCACCCTGCCGACATCGCCGACATTATCGAGCAGCTCGACCCGCGCCTGCGTGCGCAGGTGTTTGCACAGCTCGATACTGCCCAGGCCGCCGAGGCCATCTCGGAGTTCGATGACGACGAGCTTATGACCGAGATGCTCGAGGGTCTGTCCGACACGGACGCATCGTCGATGCTGGCCATGATGGACCCGGACGACGCCGCCGACCTGATCGACGAGCTCGATTACGAGAAGGCCGAGAAGCTCCTGCGCCTGATGGGCGTCAAGGAGGAGAAGGCGATTCGTAACCTGCTGGGCTATGAGGACAACACCGCCGGCCGCATCATGACCTCGGAGTTTGTCTCGCTGCCCGCCACGGCGACGGTCGGCGATGCCATCGAGGCGATTCGCAAACTCGATGAGGACTTCGAGAGCGTCTACTACGTCTATACCGAGGATCCGAGCGGCATGCTGACCGGCGTGCTTTCGCTGCGCACGCTGATCGTAGCCGACCGCGACGCCACGCTGGGTCAGCTGGCCTATCGCGACCTGGTCTATGTGTCGCCCGACGAGGACCAGGAAGACGTGACGGACGAGATGACCAAGTACGACCTGGTTGCCATCCCTGTCTGCGACGAGAACCGTCATATCCTGGGTATCGTGACCTTCGACGACGCCATGGACGTTATCGCCGAGGAGCATCAGGAGGACCTGCAGATCGCCGGTGTCGGCTCGGGCGATAGCGCGTCGGACGACTCGACGAACGTGCTCAGCTGGTTCGTGCATCGTCAGTACTGGGTCGTCGTGTGGGGCATCGCCTCGTGCATTATGGCGACGGTGCTGGGGACGGCGCTGGGCTCCGCGCATCTGGTGGTGTTCCCCATGTGCGCCATGCCGCTCGTGCTGCTGGCGGCCTCGCGCATGGTGTCGTTCGTCAAGAACTACTTCCTCGAGTACGACGGTCACGACGACGAGCCCAAACCGTACCTGGGATTCTTCTTCCAGAGCACGGGTATGGGCCTGATCCTTTTGCTTGTTACTTACCTGTGCGCGCAGCTGGTGCGCACTGCCGCGTTCCCCGATGCGCCCATGTTTGAGGAGCAACTCTTTACCGGGTGCTTTAATATCGCTGCCATCATTTGCCTGGTTGGCAACATGAGCGCCGTGATTTACCTGATGGTGCTGTTCTGGCGTGACGAGCATGACCTCAACACGTCGGGCACCGCCATGAACGTTATTGCCGTCATGATCTCGTGTGTGGCGTACTGCATCGCTGCGGTGCTGCTCACCATGTCGGTCATTGGTTAGGTGGTCGCGTGCAAAATACCAAGCAAAAGTCGGGCACCAAGCAAAAGTTGACCATCGCGGCCATCTTTGGCGCTATGGGTCCCGGTCTGCTGGCGGCGCTTTCGGGCAATGACGCCGGCGGCATTGCAACGTATTCCAGCGCGGGCGCCAGCTATGGCTACAAGATGCTCTGGATGCTTCCCGTCATGACTGTGCTGCTCATCGTGACGCAGGAGACCGCGGCGCGCTGCGGCTGCGTCACGGGCAAGGGCCTGGCATCGCTCATTCGCGAGCGCTTTGGCGTGCGCAAGAGTGTACTTGCTATGGCGGCGCTGTTGATCGCCAACACGGCTGTGACCATTTCGGAGTTTGCGGGCATCGCCAGCGGCCTTGCTCTGTTTGGCGTGCCGGCGAGCATCTCGGTGCCGTTGGTGGCGCTGCTGGTGTGGATGCTTACCATGTCGGGTAGTTTCCAGCGCATCGAGAAGATTCTGCTGCTGGTAAGCTGCGTCTTCGTGACCTATATTGTCGCCGCGTTTATGGCTGGCCCCAACTGGGGTGAGGTCGCGGTCGACCTGGTCGTGCCTAACATTCAAAATGACCCCAGTTACGTGTCGCTCGTGGTCGCAACGATCGGTACCACCATCGCGCCGTGGATGATTTTCTTGGCACAGAACAACGTGGTCGATAAGAACGCGGGCGAGGACGATATCGTGCTGCAGCGCATCGATACCGTGAGCGGCTCGCTTGCCGCCGATGTCATTGCCGGCTTTATTATCATCACGACCGGTACGGTGTTGTTCCCGGCGGGCATTCAGATTAGCGATGCTGCCGATGCTGCCCGTGCGCTGGAGCCTATTGCGGGTCAGTGGTCCACGGTACTGTTTGCCTCGGGCCTGGTCGCGGCGAGCTTCTTGGCTGCTTGCGTGCTGCCGGGCGTTACGTCGAGCGCTATCTGCGAGGCATTTGGCTGGGAGCGCGGTGCCGACCGCAGCTGGGACGAGGCCCCGGTCTATCGCGGCATCATTACGGCCATCATCGGTATCTCTGCCGTGCTGGTGCTTATGCCCGGCGTCGATCTGTTCCAGAT
>UROJ01000065.1 GCA_900549335.1 uncultured Collinsella sp. | reverse complement strand
TGTTGAATTGGTGCCTTGTTCCTGTGGGGCCGTGGCGATGTTATGCTCTAACCTCGATTGTTTGAATTGCTTCGAAAAGAGGATGCCGTGATCTGCCCGCATTGCCTTAAGACTATCGAGGACGGCGCCTCGTTCTGCCCCTACTGCAACGCCTATGTGGGTCCGGGCGATGGTCCCGAGCACACCGAGTTCGTGTTCTGTGAGGGCTGCGGTGCCCGTCTTTCTCCACATGATCGTACGTGCCCCAAATGCGGACGCCCCGCTCCGGGTATCCTCTCCGAGGACGCGGCCGCATCCGACCTGGCAGCGGGCCGCACGGCGGGCTTTCCGCGCCTAACGCAAGAGCAGATCGATACCGAGGTGCCTCATGCGCCGGCCTCTGCCGCTGCGGTGCTCTCAGACGCCGCCGACCCCAATGAGACCTGCGTGCTGCCGGCTTTCGATAAGGACTTTGGTATCCCCAAGGTCGATATTCCCACGCCCGTTTCCCTGCATGACGATGCTCAAAAACCCAAGCGCAAGGTGCATCCCGACGAGGACGCCTATCACAAGCACAAGCGTCATATCCCCAAGCCGCTCATTATCATCGCGGTCCTTGCCGTCGTTTGCGGCGGTGCCTATTGGTTCGTGACGGCCGATCCTATGGGTGTCATGCCTGGCTTCTACGACCAGTTTGGCCAGGCCGCGCAGACGACCTTCCCCACGCGCCAAAAGGGCGAGGCCACTGAGGACGATACCAAGCAGGACGATTCTGCCGAGGTGGTCCAGGAAGAAACCGTGCTCACCGATGATCAGCTCTATACCAGGCTCGACGGTCTGTATCAGACCATCGTGTCCTACGCTGACGAGGACCAGATCGGCGAGGTCATCGATTCCTTTAACAACGGCTATCTCCGAACGCCGCTGTCCACCCGTCAGGAGCTGTCGCAGAGTGCTTATGCCCTGCGCGACCAGATCAAAAAGACGCAAGATGAGCTTAACAACCTTAAGTATCAGGACGATACGGTCTATGCGGATGACATCGCCCACTTAAAGCAGCTTGCCGAGTGGATGTATGAGCGCGTCGACGTAATCTGCCAGAGCTGGGATATCTCGCTGGCCATTCCCGATGGCGAGTCGATGAGTTCCCACCAAAGCGAGATCCTGGCGCCCATCGCACAGGGCGGCAACAGCGCGCTGAACCAGTACGATGCCAATGTGGGTTCCTGGAAGCCGCAGCAGCGTTCCTAAAATTAGTTCGCCATAGTCGGCATAACCTACGTGCGCAATTGATGTAAGCCCGTGCTTATTGCTACAATTCGTACAAATATGCTTTAAACGCACGAGGAAGGAACCACATGTTTGGTTTTAAGAAAGAGCTCTACACGCCCGAGTATCAGCTTGCCGGCGACGAGTGCGCCGTAATCGAGACGTCGAAGGGTACCATCAAGGTCAAGTTTGACGGCGAGGGCGCTCCCATTCATGTCGCGAACTTCTGCGAGCTTTCCACGATGGGCTTCTATGATGGCCTTAAGTTCCATCGCTATGTGCCCGGTTTTGTCATCCAGGGCGGCGACCCCAATACTCGCGACATGTCCGGCGCCGACGTTGCTGCCGGTCTTGAGGGCCCCGACGGCATGCCCGGTACCGGTGGCCCCGGCTACTGCATCAAGGGCGAGTTTGCCACCAATCCGCGCAACAGCCATGTCGATGGCGCCCTTGCCATGGCACGCTCCATGGACCCCGATTCCGCGGGTTCGCAGTTCTACTTCTGCCTGGGTGCCCAGCATAACCTCGATTCCGGTTACACCGTCTTTGGTACCACGGTCGAGGGTCTCGATGTGATTTCGCAGCTGCGTGCCGGCGACGAGATCGTCCATGTCGAGATCGTTCACGAGTAAAGGGGACTTCCTTGAATAGCCAGCTGATCCAACAGGGCCGCGCCGCTTACCGCGCGGGTGATTTTTCTGCTGCAGCCCAGATGCTTGGGGCGGCAAAGACTCCCGATGAGATTATGGGCGAGGCCGATCATCTTCGTGGCAACGCCTTGATGCACCTGGGCATGTATGCCGAGGCCGCCGAGGCCTATGCCGCCGCCCTCAACGACGGCACCTATGGCAAGCGCGGCGCGCTGCTCACCAACCGCGGCAAGGCACTCGCCGCCGTGGGCGACTACACAACGGCCGCTCAGGCGTTCTCTGCTGCTACGCAGGATGCTTCCTATGCCACGCCGTTCAAGGCCTATCTGGGCTTGGGTAACGCGCTGTTCCAGTCGGGCGACTATGCCAACGCGGGTACTGCCTTCCGTCAGGCCGCCATCGACGGCGCCAATCCGGCCCCTGCCGCCGCGCTCGGCGAGCTCGGTCGTTGCTTCATTAAGCTCGGCCGTCCGGCGGATGCCGTGGAGACCTACCGCACGGCTATCGACTTTGCCGGTCCCCGCGACGACACGCGCGCGCTCAACGCTGGCATGGGTCAGGCGCTTTCTGCCGCCGGCCGTCCCTCCGACGCACTCGACGCCTTTAACGCCGCTACTGCCGATGGCATCTACCAGCTCACCTCCGAGCAGGCCGATGAGCTTGCCCGCGTGCACGATTCGCTTGCCGCGCTGTCTGCCCAGACGGCTATGGCCACGGCTCCGGCGCCCGCGATGGACGCTCCTGTCGTCGATCCGCTCGATCCTACGGGCGCGACCGGTCAGTTTATGCCCGATCCCTCGGACACCGGCTTCTTTACGCTGTCCGAGTCCGAGATGGTCCAGCAGGACCGTCAGGATCGTAAGCAGGCCAAGGTCCGTCGTCGCCATCGCCACACGGGTCTTAAAGTCTTCATCGTGCTGCTTCTGCTCATTTTGATCGCCGCGGGCGGTCTGGGCTTTGCCTACACGCGCGGCTTTGGCTTCCCGTCCCAGGAGTCTGTCGTTACCGATCTGTTCCAGGCTGCCGGCGACGGTGACACCGCAAAGGCCGAGTCTTGCCTGGCCTCGAGCCTGTCCGAGGACGCCAAGTCGATGATCATCTCCTCGATTCCGCAGGGTGCCACCGTGTCTGTCGAGGGCATGGATCAGTCCATGACCGAGACGACCGCCAAGGTGAAGGCATCGCTGTCCAAGGGCGGCGAGCAGGAGTACACCGTCAAATTCGTGCGCTCCGACAACCATATCGGCTGGGCCGTTTCCTCGCTCGATATGGATTTCTCGGCTGCTGACAACCAGTAGTGACCTTATGGGATTTAGCTTTGCCCGGCGCTTCACCGCAAGTGAGGTGCCGGGCTTACGCTAGTATGATGAGCTAGTAGTTTTCCAGCAATCATCCAACACATCAGGAGTTGCGTTGTTTTCTTTGATGGATATGTTCTTCGGTAGCTATGCGGGCGATCTTGCCATCGACCTCGGCACCGCAAATACGCTTGTCTCCGTGCGCGGCAAGGGCATCGTCATTCGCGAGCCCTCTGTTGTCGCCATCGACAAGAACGACGAGCGCATCCTGGCGGTCGGTATCGAGGCAAAGCGCATGCTCGGCCGTACGCCCGGCAACATCGTGGCCGTTCGTCCCCTGAAGGACGGCGTCATCGCCGACTTCGATGTTACCGAGGCCATGCTCCGCTACTTTATCGACAAGGCTTCCGAGAAGCGCTATCCGTGGACCCCGCGTCCGCGCGTTGTCGTCTGCGTTCCCTCCGGCGTCACGTCGGTCGAGAAGCGTGCCGTCTTTGAGGCCACGATTCAGGCCGGCGCTCGCCAGGCCTATCTGATCGAAGAGCCTATGGCCGCCGCTATCGGCGCCGACCTGCCCGTCGAGGAGCCCACCGGCTCCATGGTCATCGACATCGGTGGCGGTACCACCGAGGTCGCTGTTATCGCTATGGGCGGCATCGTCGTCTCGCAGTCCATCCGTATTGCCGGTGACGAGTTCGATCAGGCCATTCTCACGCACGTTCGCGATGCCTACAACCTGGCCATCGGCGAGCGTACGGCAGAGGACATCAAGATCAAGGTCGGCTCCGCCGTGCCGCTCAAGGACGAGCTCGACGTCGAGGTCAACGGCCGCGACGTGATCACCGGTCTGCCCAAGACCGTGCGCATCGAGAGCGAGGAGATCCGTCGCGCACTCAACAAGCCGCTTGACGAGATGGCCAAGGCCGTCAAGGACGCACTCGATGCCACGCCGCCCGATCTTGCCTCGGACCTTATGTACTACGGCATTTTGCTGACCGGTGGCGGCGCGCTGCTGCGCGGTCTCGACGTGCGCCTGCGCGATGAGACCGGCGTTTCGGTCAACGTCAGTCCTACGGCGCTCGATAACGTCGTTAACGGCTGCGCCCGCGTGCTCGAGGCCAATGCGTTTGATGGTGGCTTCGTCCAGACCAATGCTTAATTTCCAAAAGGTGGATTCCATTTGGCACGATCTTCGGGTTTCTCCACAAATCTGAATACCAAGCGACAATCAACGGGTATGCGCCCGTTGATTGTTTTCAGCCTGATTTCGGTGTTGCTGCTCACGTTTTACATCCGCGAGGGCGAGGCAGGACCGATTCATGCCGTGCGTTCGGGCGTAACGACGATTACCTCGCCGGTGCGCTTTGTGGGTTCGGCTGTGGCGGCTCCCTTCAATGCGATCGGCAACGTGTTCTCTAACCTTACGGCGTCGCAGGACACGCTTGACGAGCTTAAGAAGCAAAATGAGGAGCTGACCTCTAAGGTTGCCGAGCTCTCCGAGGCTCAAAAGACTGCTGAGCGTCTGGAAGGGCTGGTCGGCCTGCAGTCGACCTATAACCTCAAATCGACCGCTGCTCGTATTGTCGGTGCCTCCGGCGATGCCTGGACTTCGACCGTTACCATCGACAAGGGCTCTGCCGACAGCCTTACCATCAACATGCCCGTGACGAGTTCTGCCGGTGTTATCGGCCAGATTATCGAGGTATCGGCCAAGAGCTCTACCGTGCGCTTGATTAGCGACGAGAACTCGGGCGTGTCCGCCATGGTGCAGGACACGCGCGCCCAGGGCATGCTGCAGGGTCAGGCTGACGGCACGCTGCGTCTTGAGTACGTGAGCGTCGACTCCGATGTTAAGGTTGGCGACATCATCGTGACCTCGGGCATCGGTGGCGTGTTCCCCAAGGGTCTACCGCTCGGCACCGTCTCGTCGGTTGAGAAATCGGCAAACGATGTGTACTACACCATTGTGGTGCGCGCTCAGACGACGGCCGAGAACAACGAGGAAGTGCTGGTCATTACCTCGCTGACCGACGAACAGTCGGCCTCGGATGAGGACGTGAGCACGGCCAACAGCACGCCGCAGGGAACGTCGCGCGATGCTGCGACCAAGACGAAGGACGAGAGCTCGGATGACAGTTCCGACACGTCCGAGACGACCGATTCCGGCTCGAGCGAATAGGGGGCATGTCCATGGATCTACACGAGCAGGGGATGAGCTCCCGCACGTTTGTGATCGCCGCCATTGTGTGCGTGCTGCTGCAGGCAGGCCTGGCACCGCAGATCTCCATTGCGGGCGGTCGCGTCAACTTCATGATTATCCTGGTGTGCCTAAGCGTGTTCTCGGGCGACCCGACCCGTGCCGTCGTGTGCGGTTTTTGCAGCGGCTTGTTCTATGACCTGTCCGCTGCCGTGCCGGTGGGCGTTATGTCGCTCCTGCTGACCGTGGGTTCTTTTGCCCTGGTGCACAGCGCCGTCGGTCAGACGGGCGGTACCCCGAGTGCGCGCGGCGTCACTGTGGGCGCCTTTGCGCTCGTCATTAATGTGATCTACAGCATCATCTTGCTGTTTATGGGTTTGGAGACGAGCTTTGTCGTGGCGATCTTCGGCCATGCGCTGCCGTCCTCGATCCTGACGGGTCTGGTTGCCATTCCGTTTTTGATGTCCGGCGTCGTGCCGCAGTCCGGCTATGGATTCTCCGCACGTGGCGGACGCCAGGCGGGTATGCGCTTTAAGCCCAAGACCCGCAAGCTCAAATAGGGGAGGCCCGTAGATGTCTTCCCAGATGACGGTTATTATCGCCGGTATCGTGCTGGTTGTGGCCATCGTGGTCGCGCTGGTCGTCATGCGTCGTGGCGATTCCCGTTTTACCTACGATACGCAGCATGGAACGGCCCCGCGCGCCACCGAGGGCGAGGGCAATACCGCGTCGACCGCCTTTAAGGGCCGCTTTTCCATCCTCACCACGGGTGTGGGCGCGATGTTTGCGGCGCTTGCCGTCAAGCTGTGGGGCATGCAGATGGTCTCATCGGACTATTACGAGAAGCAGGCCAATAGTAATCAGACTCGCACCGTTACAACACCCGCTGTGCGCGGTCGCATCCTCGACCGCAATGGCGTGGCGCTTGTCCAGAACCGTCCCTCACTTGCTGTCGTGGCCTACCGCGACCTTGCCGAGGATGAGGTTCTGGTTCGCCATCTTGCCAACGTGCTTGGAATGCCTTACGTGGCGGTCCTTCGCAATATTCAGGACAATACAGAGGGCGCTCAGAGCCTGCATACCATCGCGACGGACGTCCGTCGCTCCACGGTTGCCTATATTCAGGAGCATGCCGGCGAGTTCCCGGGCGTCAAGATTGCCGAGCGTACCGAGCGTCAGTATCCATATGGCGAGACGGCATGCCATATCTTGGGCTATACCGGCACCATTACCTCCGAGCAGCTCGAGGCCCAGAATAAGAAAACCTCTGGCGATGATGATGCTTCTGCTGGCAAGATTACGTACCAGTCGGGCGATATCGTGGGCCAGGCGGGCGTTGAGAGCTACTACGAAAACTTGCTGCAGGGTATTCGTGGCGAGCAGACCGTCAAGGTCGATGCATCGGGCAATGTGACCGGTCAGGCCGGCGCTGTGCCCGCGAAGGCCGGCTCCGACATTAAGCTCACGCTCGACCTTAAGATCCAACAGGCCTGTGAGACGGCGCTGGCGAGCGCTATCGAGCTTGCCAAGACCACCGGCTACAGCAATGCCGGCAACGGCGCTGTGGTGTGTCTCGATCCCAACAATGGCGAGATCCTGGGCATGGCGAGCGAGCCCAAGTTTGATCCGTCCGTCTTTATCGGCGGCGTCTCAAATGACGTGTGGACCGAGCTAAATGATGACAAGGGTTCGCACCCGCTGCTCAACCGCGCCATTAGCGGACAGTACATGTCGGCCTCGACCATCAAGCCGCTCTCGGCACTGGCCGGTCTTGAGTTTGGAACCTACACTTCAACGCAGACAACCAACTGCACGGGCTATTGGACGGGCCTGGGCAAGTCGTGGGGCAAGTACTGCTGGCTGCATTCCGGCCACGGCACCATGACGCTGCAGTCGGGTATCGCCAACTCGTGCGACCCCGTCTTCTACGACATGGGCAAGGCGTTTTTTTATGACGAGCAGCATTCCGAGGGCCTGCAGGAGGTCTTTCGTCGCTGGGGCCTGGGCAAGACCTGCGGTATCGATCTGCCGAGTGAAGGCGCGGGCCGTATTCCCGATGCCGAGTGGAAAGAGTCGTACTTCACCGACGCCTCTGCCGAGGACCGCAAGTGGAATGCCGGCGATATGACCAACATTGCCATCGGTCAGGGCGACATCCTGGTGACGCCCCTGCAGATGGCGTGTGCCTATATGGGTCTTGCCAACGGCGGCAAACAGTACGTGCCTCACGTGTTTTTGTCTGCCGTGTCGCGCGATGGCGACGGCGATGCCTATAAGTACAACGGCAAGGGCAAGAAGAAGCGCCTGGAGGCCAAGATCAACAGCGATTCGGATTTGGCTCTTGTTCGCAACGGCATGCACGACGTGATTTACACGGCATCGACGTCCCTGGCGGCTCACTTTGGCACCCTGACGCCGCAGGTATACGGCAAGTCGGGCACGGGCGAGAAAAGTGGCGAGGATGAATACGCGTGGTTCTGCGCCTATGCACCGGCCGATGACCCCAAGTATGTCGTCGCTACCGTCCTGGAGCAGGGCGGCGGTGGCTCAGATACCGCGATGCATGTCGTGCGCGACGTGCTCGGCGTGATTTATGGCGAGCCCGATACCTCTTCGGCCTCGGGCGATTCTTCGGTTCGATAGGAGGTTGCGATGGATTTTTCTCCGGCGGATCTGTTCCGTTCAACCAAGACCGGCTCTCGCAGCAGCCTGGACCGTGTCAACAAGCAACTTTCGGCCTCGCGCGGCACGTTTCGCCAAAAGGTGCATATCGGTGTGTTCGTGGCTACTGTGGCTCTCGTCGCCTACGGTGCCATCATTATCTGGTCGGCTTCGCAGTTTAAGGCCGACGCTTCGTTCTCACGCCATC
>UROJ01000064.1 GCA_900549335.1 uncultured Collinsella sp. | reverse complement strand
CAGGTTCTCGGCGATGGTGCCGCTAAACAGCACGTTTTTCTGCAGCACCATGGCGACCTGGTGACGCAGCGCGTCCAGGTCGTAGTCGCGCACGTCCACGCCGCCCACGCGCACAGCGCCTTCGGTGGTGTCGTACAGGCGGGCGATGAGGTTAACGAGCGTGGACTTGGCCGAGCCGGTGCCGCCGATGATGCCGATGGTCTCGCCGCTCGTAATGTGCAGGTCGATATCGTCGAGCGCCTGGCGCTTCGCATGCTTGGAATACTTAAAGCTCACGTGGTCAAAGTCGATGGAACCGTCGGCAACCTCGAGCACGGGCTCGGCGGGATCGGCGATCGTGGGCTCGGCGGCCAGCACCTCGGCAATGCGGTGTGCCGATTCGTCGGCCATGGTCACCATGACAAAGATCATCGACAGCTGCATCAGGCTCATGAGGATCTGGAAACCATAGGTAAAGGTCGAGGAGAGCTGGCCCACGTCGAACAGCGTGCCCTGGCTCGTGATGATGAGCTTGGAGCCCAGGTAGATGATGACGACAAACGCGCCGTTGACGCAGATGTTCATCATGGGGTTGTTAAAGGCGAGCAGCTTCTCGGCGCGGGTGAAGTCCATCTGGACGTCGCGCGCGGCGGTCGCGAACTTCTCCTTCTCAAAGTCTTCGCGCACATAGCTCTTAACCACGCGCATGCCGGTGACGTTTTCCTCGACGGACTCGTTAAGGGCATCGTACTTGTGGAACACGCGCGAGAAGATGGGGCGCACCTTATAGATGATAAAGAACAGTCCAAAGCCCAGCAGCGGAATGATGACCAGGTAGACCATGGCGACGCTGCCGCCCATGATAAACGCCATGGTAAAGGCGAAGATCAATACCAGCGGCGCGCGCACGGCGATACGGATGATCATCATAAAGGCCTGCTGCACGTTGTTGATATCGGTGGTCAGGCGCGTGACGAGCGAGGAGCTCGAGAACTCATCGATGTTGGCAAAGCTGAACGTCTGGATCTTGTAGAACAGGTCGTGACGCAGGTTCTTGGCGAACCCGCAGCTCGCATGGCTGCAGGTGACGCCGGCCGCGGCGCCAAAAGCAAGCGACGTCAGCGCGATGAGCACCAAAAAGCCTGCGGTGGGAAGCATCTCGGCTACGGTGGCGCCGTCTTTGATGGCGTCGATCAGGTTGGCGGTGATAAATGGAATCAGCATCTCGCAGAGCACCTCGCCAAGCACGAGCAGCGGCGTGGCAACGGTGACTTTCATATAGTCGCGGATGCTTCCCATGAGGGTTTTAATCATCCAGTTCCTCCCAGGTTACGCGGATTTTATCGAGCATTTCGGCGAGGTCCTCGCGCTCGTCGTGGGTGAGCGCGCTAAAGGCCCGTTCTCTAAAGCGGATGCGGGCCGCCTGGTCAATGCGGGCGTTTTCCCGGCCGGTTTCGGTCAGGCGAATGGTAAGTTGCCGTCGATCCTTGGGGTTACGGCTGCGCTCGATGAGGCCGTTGAGCTCGAGCTTGGACAGGATCTCGGAAAGCGACCCCGGCTTGAGGTCAAAGTGCATGCCGAGCTCCTGCTGCGACATCTCGCCGCCGGGTTGCTTGGCCAGTAGGCAGATGATAGGCGCCTTGCCGGACACGCCTCCGCCATGAAAATGCATGTAATGGCCGCAAAAGCCCAGGCCGCTCAGGATGCGCTTGGCAAGCTTGTCTTCGGCGCTGACCGCTTCGGGTATGTCTACCGGTTGCGACGGGTCGCCGCCGGGCTCGTGCGAACAAAGGCTAAGAGGTTCATCGCACATGAATTAGTGCCGCTCCTTTCTTTAGTTAGGTAGAGGAATTGTTTTGTGCCTAACCAATTTAGGAGCGTGAGAAATCAATGTCAAGGTACCAAACTAGTGGTTACGCGGTTTTACCAAACGCCGTAACCGCTCGACGCTGCAAGCGTTCCTAAGCGGCAATCTGACGTTCAATCGTCGGGCATGGCCACAAGGCCTATGCCCTCCTCTTTCACGTCACCTTGCTCGCTTAGGAACGCTTTCGCTGTCCGTTCTCAACCTGTGATTCCGCCACGGTCCGCTTCGGTGCATGTGATCCCTTGGGGACGGAGGAAAAGGGACCATTTTCCGTAACCTTTCCGCAACAATTTGCACTTCGTACCGCTCGCCTCCGCTCGCAACGTTCCCTGCGCTACACTTAGTCGCACTGTGGCGCTGCCGCGCCGCGCCCGAAACAAGGGAGACCCTCATGAAGAATACTCAGCTGCTGCTGATTAACGATATGTGCGGCTACGGCAAGGTTGCGCTTTCCGCCATGCTGCCGGTGCTGTCGCACATGGGCTACCGTATCCATAACTTGCCGACGGCGCTCGTTTCCGACACGCTCAACTACCCCAAGTTCTACATCCACGACACCACCGAGTATGTGCGCCAAAGCCTCGCTATCTGGGAGGAGCTCGGCTTTGAGTTCGACGCCATCTCGACCGGCTTTATCGTGACCGAGGAAGAGACGCGTATCATCTCGAACTTTTGCCACCGCCGCGCGCAAAAGGGCACCAAGGTTTTCGTCGATCCCATCATGGGCGACAACGGCAAGCTCTATGCCGGTGTGCCCGAGTCCACGATTGGCCTTATGCGGCACCTGCTGGAGTGCGCAGACTACGCGGTGCCCAACTATACCGAGGCGTGCCTGCTTGCCGATAGGCCTATCGCCGAGCAAATTACGTCCGATGAGGCCCGCGCCCTTGTGGACGCCGTGCGCGAGCTGGGTGCCAAGTCGGTGGTCATTACGAGCGCCGTGGTCAATGGCACGAACGCGGTTATCGGTTACGACCATGTAGCGGGGGAGTACTTCACGATTCCCTTTGAGCTCATTCCGGTCTATTTCCCGGGCACGGGCGACACGTTTTCGGCGGTGCTCGTCGGTCGCGTTATGGCAGGTTGGAGTCTGCAGCGCGCGACGTCCGATGCCATGCGTGTGGTGGCTGAGCTTATCGAGCGCAATGCCGACCAAGAGGACAAGTCGGCCGGCCTTCCCATCGAGGCCTGCCTGGACGTGATCGACCATGAGTAACGCTGGCGAGGGCGGCGTCAAGCCTGCGGGCGAGAACAAGCCGCTCGGCGCGCCGCGTGGCAAGCGTCCGCGTATCCGCGTGAGCTGCGTGGACCAGCTGGGTGCGTGCCGCTGCCACCATGGTCACAAGCCGGGAGACGTCTTCGACTTCGACCGAGACCGCGGCAAGATGTGCGCCATGGCCTGTCACGTGGGCTTTCCCTATATCGATATCCTGCGCTATGGCGGAACCGTGCCTGGCAACGAGCCTGGTACGGCAAAGTTCTGCTGCCCCGAGGTCGATACGCTGAACGTTTGGCTTGCCGAGATCGTCGACGAGTAGTCGAGCGTGGATTTTCTCCCGTTTAGAGCGCACTCGAACGCTCAAAGTGGGAGATTTTCCACGCTCATTTCGCGCCGAAGGCGTGGCTCGCGACCTCGCTTGCCTACAGCTGCTCGAGCATAGCGGTACAACCGGCGAGCACGTCGCGGTAGGTGGCATCGAAGTTGCCGGTGTACCAGGGGTCGGCCACGTCGCCGGGGCGTTCGGTCCAATCGAGCAAGCGCGTAATCTTGCCGTCGGGGTCGTCGCCAAAGATGCGACGCAGGCCACGCGCGTTCTCAGCATCCATATAGACAATGTGGTCCCAGTTGCCATACTCTGCGCGACGCACCTGACGGGCACGGTGCGCAACGACGGGAACCCCGACCTCGCGCAGCTTGGCGACGGTGCCACGGTGCGGCGGGTTGCCAATCTCCTCGGTCGAGGTCGCCGCGGAATCGATGACAAACTCCGCCTCGCGCCTAGCGCGGCGCACGAGCTCGGTAAACACCGACTCGGCCATCGTCGAGCGGCAGATGTTCCCATGGCAGACAAAGAGAACGCGGTGGACGGACTTTGGGCTATTCATGACCAGCTCTCTCCAAACGAAGCCAAGTACGACGCATTATCGAACGGCGTCCCTAGGCCCTGACGATGCCAGCGAGCGCGACAGGTTCATGCTGGGAACCTCGATTATGCGCCAGAACACAACGGAGACGAGCATGCTTGCGGGCAGCGAGACCGCGGCAATCGCGAGCGGGTCGACAATCCCGAGCCGGGGCAGCAGGGCAACGAGCGCACCGATGACCATGGCGTGGGTAAGGTAGAGGCTGTACGACACCTTTCCCAAAAAGACCATGGGGGCCGCAGAGAGCGCACGGCGCGTGAACCCGTCGGCAATCGCGACGACAACCACCACCAGGCAGGCCGCGTTCATGGCGGTGGACTTCAACGCCTCGAGGACCCCACCGGGATGTCACACGAGCGAGAGCTCGATAACACCAACGGAGGCCACAAGCAGCGCCAGCTCGGCCAGCATTGAAAGCTTGACGGCCTTGATTTTGTCGAATCGCCGGGCCACCATGACGCCAAGCCAGAACATCAGGCAAAAGCGCAGCGGAAAGTAGCCCGTCCAGTGCGAGACAAGCACCGCAATAAAGGTCGCAACAACCGCCAGACCCGTCCGGCGAATCCTTGATATGCACCAGATGGCTAGCGGAAGCGTCAGGCTAAACCAGAGCTCCCAGCTCATGGACCAGACGGGAGAGTCAACGCGGGCGAGCTGCGCGCCAAAGAGGTTGTTGACGCCATCGGACACGTTGAACAGCACGTCGAACTGCATGAGGACGTCATGAACCGCAGTGGGAAGGCCCGCGTCGTAGGCGACGGCAAGCGCGGAGCGCGACGTGGACCCCAGGCGCCAGGCCACGTAGCCCATAGGAAGGGCCAGCGCAATCGCCGCAAACAGCGGCCCGCAAAGGCGGACGACCCTTCTTGGGTAATAGTCAAGCCAGTCGTACCCGCCGTTTCCCATGTGCTTAAAGGGAACAAGAGACAGCACTATGCCAGACAGGATGAAGAACACCATAACCGACGCGGTGCCAGGGAAGAGGCTCGGACCCCCCGCGCCAAACGGCTTGACCATGATGTCGACGTGATACAGGAACACCACCAGCGCCCCGAGCCCTCGCAGGCCATCGAGCGACAAGACGCGCTCCTCATGCCCAGACATTGCCACCCCTTCCTTTGTGCATTCGAGCAGAGCGTCCCATTATATACCTCATGGATTTAGCGTACATTTTGACGAGAAAGACCCCCCCCAAAAAAAATCGGGCGGATTCGGGGGTCTGGCTCATCTTTATGTACGTTGTCCGGAGCCGCGACCGCCGGCAGCAAGGGCGCCGGCACCCGCCCTACTCGGCCTCGGCCGCCTCCTCGCGGCGGAGGACCTCGTCAATGAGGATGGCGTCGCCGTGCTTGGCGCCGGCCACGGAGAGACCCATGAGCACACCCATGCCCGTGATGTAGGCAAAGAGCATGGCAGGGTTGACGTCCATGACCACGCCGGAGAGGATCGGGGTGATGACCTGCGCGGCCATGCTCACCGTGTAGTAGTAGCCGGAGTAGCGGCCCACGGAGTTGGAGCTGCAGCACTCGAGTATCGCATCTACGCCTGCGCCCTCGCCCGCTTGCGCTCCCAGCGAGCCAACTTAATCGTCACCAGCGTAAGCGCCCAGGCGACAAGCGAGAACGCGGCGCCCACGGCGCCCACATACGCAATGCCAACGCTGCTTACCACGGTGCCGCCCACTGCGGTGCCAAACGAGATGCCGACGTTAAACGCCATGGGCTCAACCGAACTTGCGAGTATCATCGACTTGGGATGGCGGCTGCGTGCCACGTCCATAAAGTGCGTGATGCACGACACCGAGAACAGGTACATGAGCAGCGCCAAGCTAAAGACAAAGACCAGCGCGAGCGGCATGGTGCCGCCCACGGCAAACAGCCCGAGTAACGCCGCAGCCTGCAGCACAAACGTCACAAGCAGCGCCTTCATGCCAAAGCGCGCATCGATCCATCCGCCCAGGATGTTCGAGATCAGGCAGAACACGCCATAGGCCATAAGCGTGGTGCTCGCCTGAACAGTGCCCATGTCCAGCACCTGCTCCAGATAGGGCGTCACGTAGCCGTAGAATACGTAGACCGAGCCCACGCCAAACAAAAAGATGAGCATGCCGGTGATGATGCTCGGCTCGCGTAGCAGACCCGCCTGCTCGCGAAAGGTGGCAGGCTCGTCGGTTTGCCCGGCGCGCGGCATAAACGCCACGAGCGCTCCGCAGATCAAAACGGCAAAGGTCAGCGTGCCGTACATGGCCACGTGCCAATCGAGCGTGTCGGCCACAAACTTGCCGATCGAAGTGACAAAGACCATTGCCACGGAAAACGCACCATATACCACTGAGATGGCAAGCGAAGTTTGCTGCGGGGACAGAAGCTCAGGGATGTACGTCACGCCCACGGCGAGCAGCGCACCCGAGACAGAGCCCAGGATGATGCGCGAGATAAACAGCACCTGGAAGTTGGGCGCCAACGCCATGACCAGGTTGCCGAGCACAAAGACGATGCTGTAGCACACGAGCAGCTGGTAGCGGCGGAATCGCCCCGTGCTGAGCGCAAGCACCGGCGTAGCGATGGCGTAGACGAGCGCGAACACGCTGATGAGCTGGCCCGCGGTGGCAAGCGAGATGCCGAGTTCCGTCGCCAAGTCACTTTCGATGCCGATGACCACGAACTCGGAGCAGCCGAGCGAGAATCCCAACAGCACGAGCAGTGCCAGGCAGAGCTTGGTGCGCGCGGGGGAGAGCGCGGCAGCGGTTGACTTACTTTTAGGCGTGGTTGCGGCGGTCAAGGTTGTCACTCCAATGTCGCATGAATAAGCGGGATTCAATCCCTGCAACTCTAACAGAATGTGACAAAGGGGCAGTTCCTTTGTCACATTGCGCTGTCGGCCAGTCGCCCAAACCGTCACAACATTCGGCGAAAATCTCGAAAACGAGGAAAAGCGTCGAATGTTGTGACGGTTTTCCTGTCTGTGCCGGCGAGCTCCCGCGCTATCTGGGGGTATAAGGCTGGCAAGTGTTTATTTGCGAGGCTTAAGGGGCGCCCCGTATGGATATCGATAACTTTGAATGGTGGTATAGCGAGGGCGAGGCTCCGGACGAGGAGTGGGACGAGCCCGCGCCGCGTGACGTATCGAGCGACGAGGACGAGACCGGCAACGATGCCGTCGAGACGGACGCCGCTTCCGACTCCGCCGAACCCCTAACCTTTGAACAGGCTTGGGCCCAAGCCGAGGCTGATGAGGCTAAGGCCGATGCCACGGCCACACTGGGTGAGCCAGCCGACATGTCCATCTCGCCGGCAAAGACCCCGCAGCCGCGTCACACTATCGACCCCGACAGCACGGCATCCTTCAGCATTCTCGACGTGCCCTCGCAGGGCGCTCAGGCGCCCGCGCCCACGCATCGTCCCGACTTGGCTCGCGAGGAAGACGCGGGCCGCCGCTCGCCGCTCGGCCCCATCCTCATCGCCTTCATGGCCGGCGTCATCGCTTGCTCGGCGATCGGAAATGTCTGGAGCCATGTGGAGCAACAGCGCAAAGATGCCGCCAAGGTCGAGATGTCTGTCGAGCAGTCGCTCGGCCGCACGCGCTCGGTGCATGTGTCGGTCGAGGTTAAGGACGGCGCGACGTGGGACACCGCGCGCGGCGACAGCCAAATGCTCATCCACATCGTGGGGCGCACGCTCAAAGGGCAGACGATTGACGAGTATCAATACGTCAATTCCGCTGGTGACGGCATCGAGCTCAAGCCCGGCGGCTACGAGCTCACCGTCGATGAACCGCCCGTCGCCACCGACGGCACGCGCTTCCGTGCCTCAAAGCGCATGGTCCCCGTGAACTTTAACTCACAGGCGCCCGACACGGTCGACACCACACCGCAGGGTGGGTTCGACCTTTACGTAGATACCCAGTAGGCGCTCGCCGCTCATTCCGCTATGGCTACTCAATAATCGCCTGCCGTCCCGTCCAGCCGCCAAGAGTGGGACAATAGCCCTCGACACTATTGTTTACTTTTGGAGGAAGTAGCATGTCTACCGTCACTACCATCAAGCGCGGCGGCCTCACCGCGGCCATCGATTCCATGGGCGCCCAGCTCACGAGCCTTGCCCTCAACGGCAACGAGTATCTGTGGCAGGGCGACCCCGCCTTTTGGGGCAAGCACGCGCCCATCCTGTTCCCCATTGTGGGCTCGCTGCGCAACAACACGGCAACGTCTGCGGCCGGCACCTGCGAGATGCCGCGCCACGGACTCGCGCGCATCGTCGAGCACAAGCTGGTCGAGGTTTCGGAGGACGGCTCCTCGGTAACGTACGAGATCACCGATACGCCCGAGTCGCTCAAGGCCTTTCCGTTCCACTTTAAGCTCAACATGACCTATGCCCTGACCGGCGACGCCACCCTCACGCAGACCTTTGCCGTTACGAAC
>UROJ01000063.1 GCA_900549335.1 uncultured Collinsella sp. | reverse complement strand
CAGGCCCATCTTTGCCAGGATTGAGCTGATGTGGTTGCGCACGGTGCCTTCGCCCATGTAGGCGGTGGCGGCGATCTCTTTGTTGTCGAGGCCGCGGGCGATGAGTTCGGCGACTTCGAACTCGCGGTCGGTCAGGCTGGCGAAGGCTGCGGGCCGGCGGGGCGTGCCCGCCTCGACGTCCGTTCCGTCAAAATCGATGTCCTCGATCGCCTTGCCCTCGAGCACGCGTTTGCCGTCCATGACCTGCGCCAACGCCGGCGGAATGGCAGCGACATCGGTCTTGATCAGGTAGCCGCGGGCGCCCAGCTTGAGCGCCGACACAATGTACTCGTCATCCGAGAACGTCGTCAGAAACACCACGCGCGCCGCAGGGTCGTGCTCAAGGATCTCGCGCGCGGCCGAAAGGCCGTCGCGTCCCGGCATCTGGATGTCGAGCAGCGCAATATCGGGTGCGTGCTCGGCGTAGAGCGCCACCGCATCGTTGCCGTTGGCACCGGTGCCCACCACTTCGATCTGCGGCTGGGCGCCCAAGATAATCTTGAGCGAATCGACCACCAAGCGGTCGTCGTCGACAACGATGAGCCTCATCGGCCCTCATCTCCTTGCTGTTTGGGAACGGTGGCAAACACACGCCAGCCGCCGGCGCCGGCACGCGGGCCGGCGGTGAAGGTGCCGCCAAGCGCCTCGATGCGCTCGCGCATGGAGGCGAGCCCCATGCCCTCTGCGGTGCCGCGGCCGCTTGCTTGGACCTCACCCACGCCATCGTCGGTAACAATGAGCTGGTAAAACGACGGATGCTCCATGCACCGTACGGTGACGGTCTGGGCGCAAGCGTGGCGCATGGTATTGGAGAGCGCTTCGCGCAGGACCGCTGCAAAGCAGTTGGCGACGTTTGCGGGCGCATGTTCGGCCATAACTTCAAGCTCAATCTGCGGGCCGCCGTCCGAGCGTGTGCCTTCGACAATGCGTTCGAGCTGCACGGAAAGGTCGACGGCGTTGTCGTTGAGCGCGTGGACGCTGGTGCGCACAAGCTGGAGCGCCTCGTCAACCGTGCGTTTAACGTCGGCGAAATCGGCGGCGACGCCAGGCTCGTCGGCGTGGACCACGCGTAGGGCTTCGGCCTGCAGTGAGGCGCGCGTGAGCTGGTGCCCGACGTTATCGTGGATCTCGCGCGCGATGCGGGCGCGTTCGGCGAGCGTCGCGAGCTCGACTTCGTAGTCCTGGCGATCGGCAAGATCGCGGTTGCGCGCCTCGAGCGCGAGGGCTCGTTCCTGCAGCTCGTCGCGGGTGCGGCGCATGCGCCGCTGCTCGCGCTCCAACTGGGCGGTGCGTAGCGATAGCAAGGTGGCGGCAACCGAAAGGATGGCGGTTAACAGCAGCGTTCGGGTGGTGAGCACGCCACCACGAAGGTCCGCGACAAGCGCGCAGACAAACACGGCGCCAATCGCCAGCGCGGGCCAGATTCGTTCACGGCGAACGCGTCGCGCGATGTCATAGAGAGCGAGAGGCGCAAACGGCACAAACGGCGGCACGAAGACAGCCGCGATGATGCAGGCGTAGCTCGCGGCCTCGCTCACACGGCGGGCGCGGTTTCCCTGTACGACCTCGGCCAGCGAGGTGGCAATAACGCCAAGGCAAAACGCCGCGACCAGGCGAGCGTCCACAGCAAGACCCATGGCGGCCGCAATACAGCACGCCAGCACGATCGATTTGTCGAAAAGCCTGTTCATACGGGTATTGTACGCGAAGCCGCGCGTGGTGGAGGGACCGCCTGCGCAACCGTGACATTCCTCCCACGCGGCAAAGCGGGGACGTCGGCAGGCCGCACGGCCAAGCTCCGCACTCGTGACAAAGCTCACTGGTGCGCGCCGCTCGCTCCTGCGATGATGCAATCGTACCGGGCCGCAATCAACAGAAGGGCCGCCTCATGACAGACATCGTCCACGTCGAAAACCTCGTCAAGCGCTACGACGACCTTATCGCGCTCGACCACTTTAGCCTGAGCATCGCCCCCGGCGAGATCTTTGGCCTGCTGGGCCCCAACGGCTCGGGCAAGACCACGTCCATCAACTGCATTCTGCAGCTGCTCGCCTACGACAAAGGCACCATCGAGCTGTTCGGCGAGCCCATGACGCCCGCCCGCTACGACCTCAAGCGCCGCATCGGTGTGGTGCCGCAGCAGGTGGCGGTGTTTGACGAGCTTACGGTGCGCGAGAACATCGACTATTTCTGCAGCCTTTACGTCAACGACCGCAAGCGCCGCCGCGCGCTGGTGGACGAGGCGATCGACTTTGTCGGGCTGGGCGACTTTACCAAGTTTCGCCCCGGCAAGCTCTCGGGCGGCCTGGCGCGTCGCCTCAACATCGCCTGCGGTATCGCGCACAAGCCCGAGCTCATCTTCTTTGACGAGCCCACGGTGGCGGTCGACCCGCAGAGCCGCAACGCCATCCTGGAGGGCATCTGCCGCCTGCGCGACGAGGGCGCCACGGTGGTGTATACCAGCCATTACATGGAGGAAGTCGAGCAGATTTGCAGCCGCATCATGATCATGGACGGCGGACGTGTGCTGGCGCAGGGCACCAATGACGAGCTCAAACGCATGATTCAAATGGGCGAGCGCGTGACTGTCGAGGTCAGCGCCGTAGAGACCGCCACGGTCGAGCGGCTGCGCGCCCTCGAGCACGTGCTTTCGGTTGAGTTGTCCGGCGGCGAGCTCGTCTGCACCTGCGAAGCGAGCCCGCACAATTTGGTCGACATCCTCGACACGCTGCGCGCCGCCGATGTGGCGCTCGGCCGCGTGTGGAGCGAGCCGCCGACCCTCAACGACGTGTTCCTCGAGATCACCGGCCGCGAGCTGCGCGACTAGGGGGCAGCCATGTTCAACACCATTATCATCACGGTCAAAACGCTGCTGCGCCGGCCGAGCACGTGGGTCTGGGGCGCCCTCTTTCCCATCGCGCTTTCCACGATGTTCATGTTTATGTTTGCGAACCTGAGCTCCGACGGCACGGTCGACCCGGTGCCGGTTGCCGTCGTGGCGGACAAGGTCTGGGACGCTTCGACCTTTAAGGATGTGGCGACGTCGCTTGCCAAGGAAGGCGACGACCAGCTGCTCGAGATCCACGAGCTCGACGACGCAGCCGATGCGAACCGTGCGCTCAAGGCCGGTGAGGTCGCGGGTATCTATACGGTCGACGCTGCGGGCACGCCCAAGCTCACACTGCTATCGAGCTACGACAGCTCGCGCGCATCATCGGTGCTCACCGATCGCAGCATCCTGGAGACGGTGGCAAGCTCGTATACACAAAATGCCGAGCTCATGTCCCAGATTGCCCAGGACAACCCGGCGGCGCTCGCCGACCCCGAGGCGGTTGCGCGCGCCCTGTCGCTCGAGGGCGGCACCCGCCGCGTAAGCCTGACACGCACCACACCCGACGGCACGGTCATCTACTATTACGCGCTCTTTGGCCTGGTCGCGATGATGTCTGCCGAGTTTGCCGCCTTGAGCGTCATCGACCTGCAGCCCAATCTGTCGGGTCTTGGCGCGCGTCGCTGCGTGGGCGGTCTTTCCAAAACGGCGTCGCTGGCCGGTATCTTTGTGGGCTCGTGGCTGGTCTCCTTTGCCTCGATGGCGATCGCGATCGGCTACGTGCGTCTGGTCGTGGGCGTCGACTTTGGCGGGCGCGAGGGGCTGTGTTTGGTGGGCGGCGCCGCTTCCGCGCTTGCCGCCACGGGCTTGGGACTCTTTGTGGGCACGCTTCCCGTTAAGGGCGGCAAGGCGTCCAAGTCTGGCATCCTCACGGGCTTTGCCACTACGTGCGCCCTGTTCGCCGGCCTCTACGGCGAGCCAGCGATGGCGCTTGCCGACGACGTCGCCCGCGCCTGCCCGGCTGAGTGCTGGCTCAACCCCGTCAAGCTTATCTGCGACATGTTCAACCGCCTGTATTTCTTTGAAGACTTGGGGCCTTTTGCCGTTCGCGCGGGCGCGCTGGTCCTCATGACGCTGGTGTTTGTTGCCGCCGCCACGCTGATTTTTGGAAGGAGCCGCTATGAGCACCTTTAAGACCGCGCTTCGCATGGCGCTGGCGCACCCGTTCTACCTGCTCATCTATACGGTGTTCATTTCGCTGATGGGCGTATTCATCGCGGCATCCGTGAGCTGGAACTCGTCGCAGCTCACCGAGTACAAGCCCTACGACGCCAACGTGATCGTGGTCGACCGCGATGGCAGTGATCTTTCACTTGCGCTCACCAAGCACCTAGGTTCGCGGTTTGACCTGGTCACGGGCGTCGGCGATGACACGTACGACCTTGCGGACGCGCTCTCCAAGAGCAACAGCGCCAAGGGCAGCGCCGACTGCGTGTTCTTTATCCCGGAGGGGTTCGAGGACGACCTGGTCGCGGCTGCCCGCGCGGGGGAGTCCCTGCCCAAGCTCGATGTGACCTACGGTGCCGGCACCATGGCGGCGGCGCTTTCGTCTGCCGAGGCTTCGCGCTGGATCTCGCTCGCGGGCGCTGCGGCGGCGCTTGAGCCCGCTGCTTCTAACGGCGACGTTGCCAAGGCTGCCGAACACGCGGCCACCGAGCGTGCCGAGGTCGAGATCGAGCAGGTCAAGGTCGACTCGACTGCCGCCGCCACGCTCGAGTCGTACTTCAACTTTGGCGCGTACGCGATCATCTCGTCGGTCATCGTGTCGGTGGGACTGGTGTTCTCGGGCATGAACGAGCCCGAGCGTGTACGCCGCATGGAGGCCGGCCCGGTCTCCGAGCGCCAGCGCTCGCTTGCCGTGTTTGCGGCCGCCGCCGTGCTCACCGTCTGCATCTGGTTTGTGTCGAGCATGATGGGCGTCGTGGGCTTTGCCGGCGCGGTTGCCGAGGTCGGCGTGGGTCGTGTGTGCCTGGCGCTGTCGGCGACGTTTGCCCTGGCGTGCACGCCTCTGGCCGTTGGCTTTGCGCTGTCGAGCCTGGGTGCGCGCGAGGAGCTGCTTAACGGTGTGGGCAACCTGCTCGGCATGCTCATGACGTTTTTGGGCGGCGCTTGGATGCCGCTGTCGCTGATGGGCTCGGCCGTGCAGACGGTGGCGCACTTTGTGCCGACGTATTGGGTGAACGACGCGATTGGCAAGGCGCTCGCTTCGGATCTGACGTCCACCGTGTTGGGTGACATCGCCTGCGACCTGGGCGTCACCGTGCTCTTCGCCGCCGCCATTGCCGCCGTAGGCCTGGCCCTCTCACGCGCCAAATCCCGCGCCTAGTCTGAAATAAATCCTAGGCCTCGCCCCAAAATAGTTCGCCAAGGTTTACTATTACGTTCATAAAGTAGTACTAGGCTAACAATGGGGGATACCATGGCAACGCAGGAAGCCTACGTCCAGGTTAAGGATCTCAAAAAGCACTACGGCGACGGTGATGCGCGCCTGACGGTACTCGATGGCATCGACACGTCCATCAACCGAGGCGAGATCTGCGTCATGCTGGGGCCCTCGGGCTCGGGCAAGTCGACGTTTCTTAACCTGATCGGCGGCCTGGAGGATGCCGACGCTGGCTCTATTTTGGTGGACGGCTGCGACCTCACGGTGCTCAAACCTACCGACCTGGGCGAGTATCGCCGCCGTGAGCTGGGCTTTGTCTTCCAGTTCTACAACCTGGTGCCCGATCTCACCATCAAGGAAAACATCGAGGTCACGGCGCACCTGTCCAAAAACCCGCTCAATGTCGACGATCTCCTGCGTTCGCTGGGCCTTTACGAGCACCGCAACAAGTTCCCGCGCCAGGTCTCGGGCGGCCAGCAGCAGCGCTGTGCCATCGGCCGCGCACTCGTCAAAAACCCGGGCCTGCTGCTGTGCGACGAGCCCACGGGCGCGCTCGACTATAAGACGTCCAAGGAAATCTTGCAGCTCATGGAGGATGTCAATCGCGAGTACGGCTGCACCATCATCATTGTCACCCACAATGCCGCCATCGCGCGCATGGCCAATCGCGTGCTGCGCCTGCGCGACGGGCGCATCGTCGAGGATGAGCTCAACGAGTCGCCCGTCGCGGCCGCCGAGCTCGATTGGTAGACGGCGCCATGACACCTCTCGCAAAACGTCTCCCACGCGAGTTGCGCCGCAATATCGGCAAGTACCTGGGCATCTTTTTGCTTATGTGCGGAAGCATCGCTCTCACCTCGGGCTTTTTGCTCGCAGCCCACTCCATCGGCTGCCTTATCGACGACATGCGCGATGCGTACACGATCGAGGACGGCCGCGTGACCACTTCCTTCGAGGCCACCAAAGACCAGCTCAAGGCCGCCGAGGATGCAGCCGGCGACGTCGGCGGCGTCGCGCTCTACAAGAATTTCTCCATCGACGCCATGGTCAAAAAGACCGCCGGCGACGACGGCACCAAGCGCACGCTGCGCACCTATGCGCATCGCACCAAGGTCGATATCGCCTCCTACTGCGAAGGTAGGCGGCCTAAGGCGGACGACGAGGTGGCCATCGACCGCGTCTTCGCCACCAATAACAACCTGTCCGTGGGCGATAAAGTCGAGCTCGAGGGTCGCACCTACACCATCTGCGGCATCATGACTCAGCCCGATAGCCAGGCGCTGTTCCTCAACAACTCCGACTTTACGGTGAACACCATCACCTATGGCGTGGCCGAGGTCACCGACGCCGGCTTTGCCGCGCTCGAGGATGCCGGCGGCGCGCCTGCCTACACATACTCCTTTACCTTTACCGATCGCGACCTCCCCACCGCGGATCGCATCGATGCGGAGCAGGATATGGTCGAGGCGCTGACCGATGCCGATGCGCGCGTGGATGACCTCATCGACGCCGATTCCAACCAGGGCATTGGCTACGCGCGCGACGACGTAGACGGCGACTCCATGATGTGGACGACGTTGCTCGACATCATCATCGTGATCATGGCGTTTATCTTTGTGGTCCTTACCGACGCCACCATCGAGGAGGAGAGCGCCATCATCGGCACGCTGCTCGCCAGCGGCTATCGTCGACGCGAGATCGTGCTGCACTACCTGGCACTTCCCGCCATAGTGGGCGTGGTCGCGGCGCTTTTGGGCACGGCGCTCGGCGTTGCGTTCTTTACCGAGCCCATGCGCGGCCTCTATTACGGCTCGTACAGCCTGCCGCCCTTCCAGGTGTACTGGAGCTGGGAGATCTTTGTGAAGTGCGCCGTGGTTCCCGCCGCTGCGCTTATCCTCATTACGCTGGTGGGCCTGCTCCGCAAAATGGGCAAGACGCCGTTGCAGTTCCTCCGTCACGAGGCGGGCGGCAAGTCGGGCACCAAGCGCGGCCTGCAGCTGCCGGAGCGCATGGGCTTTGTCTCGCGCTTCCGCCTGCGCATCTTCCTGCGTAATCTGGGCAACTTCGCCACGCTTTTCGTGGGCATTGCGTTTGCCTCGCTGCTACTGCTCTTTGGCCTGGCGATTCTGCCCACGATGACGCACTACGCGGACAACCTCGAGACAAGCCTGGTCGCCGAGCACCAGTACACGCTCAAGGCCCCGCTGGAACTCGAGGGCACCGCCGAGGAGCGCGAGCAGTGGTCGGCACTCGAGCGTTTGCAGTCGGTTGACGGCGCACTGCTTTCTGCCGCTCAGGATGCCGATGACGAGCTTGACGACGCGGCCGATGCAGCGCAGGCAGCAGCCGATGCCGCGACCAGCGCTCCGTCTGCCGAGAGCCTGGCCGCGGCGCAGGACGCGCTCGCCAAGGTCCAGGACAAGAAGGATGCGCTTTATGCGCGCCTCGATGACCTTGCCGATGCCCTCGGCTGCGACCGCGACGAGGCTATCGACCTGATCGACAAGGCCTCTAAGATCGACACTGACAACGATGATATCCACCCGGTCAATACGACCGACAACGGCGCGGGCGCAATCGCGCAGGCCGAGAAATATGCCGTTTACCAGCTGCAATACGACCGCGGCGATGGTAATGGGCAGGAGACGATTTCCGTCTACGGCATCTCGCCCAACTCGCGCTATTGGAAAGATCTCAACGTCGGCGATGGGCGCGTTGTCTTTGGCGGTGGCTTGCTCGACAAGTTTGGCTGGAGCGAGGGACAGAAGGTCACGCTCGGCGACAAGTGCGAGGGCAAGGACTATTCGCTGGAGTACATGGGCAAGGACTGTGCCTGGGGCTCCAAGTCGGACATGAATATCTATATGAGCATCGATGACTTTAACGAGCTGTTCGGCAATGACGCCACCTACTTTAACGGCTATGTGAGCGACGAGAAGCTCGACCTCGATGCTCGTTACTTTGCCGGCGACACCACGCCCGACGACATGCGGGCCGTGGGCGACCAGTTCATCGGCATGATGAGCAAAATGATCGGCATGATGGTTGGCCTCGCGGTGTTTATCTTCCTGCTGTTTATGTATCTACTGACCAAGGCTGTGATCGACCAC